>DFBP01000195.1:0-2250 GCA_002366685.1 Rhodobacterales bacterium UBA3077
GCTGCAAAGGAGTTGATCGAGGATGCTCTGACTTTAGGTGCAATCTTCGCCATGGTTATGGTTGTTTTGTCGTTTTAAGTCTGCTCGTCCGGCCTGATCTGCCTTAGGCTCCGGATGCACCACCTTGCCGCGCCCTATTCGGGTTGCGGCATTTTTTTTGCGGTGTCTATCGCTTCCAGCGTGGCCTCGACCGCCAACATGATAGACGCGTGCCGGTTTTTATAGCTTCTTGCCGGGCGCAAGACCTCATATTTTTCAAACGGAGCAACAGGTGTTGGTCCGTCCGATTTAAGCAAGGCATAGAGCTGGTCTCTAGCGGATTGAATCTGAGATTCGGTTGCGCCAATCACATGAGCGCCCAGAATGGATGCCGAAGCTTGCCCTAAGGCGCAGGCTTTAACATCCTGCCCAAAACGGGTGATATTGTTGCCGTCATAATCAAGGCTAACCATGACGTTGGAACCGCAAAGCGGAGCCCGCTTTTTGACCTGCGCCATTGACGTTTCCAACAATTCAGCGTGCGGTATATCAGCCGCAAGCGCGAGGATTTGGCCCGAATACAGGGCGATTAGTTCACTATCATCTGGCATTTGAAGCACCCAATGGCTATGGCTTAGCTCTAGATAGGTATTTGCTCAGGGAATGAAAAGCAAAATGGCAAAATTTGATATTGGGTCAGTTAAGTTTAATGGTGACGGGTTGGTTTCGGTCATCGCACAGGATTCAGAAAACCTTGAAGTGCTGATGCTGGCCTGGATGAATGAGGCCAGCCTTGCCGAGACCCTTGAGGCAGGGCGAATGACGTATTGGTCGCGTTCGCGTCAGGCATTTTGGCGCAAAGGGGAAAGCTCCGGCCATGTGCAAACCCTCGTGGACATGCGGATAGACTGTGATCGCGACTGCCTGCTGGCGCTGGTGGAGCAGGTAGGGCCAGCCTGCCACACTAATCGGCGCAGCTGTTTTTATACGGCGGTTCGCAACGGCAACGAGGTCGAATTGATGCAGCCGGAGTAGGGGCTTTGCCCCTCTTGCTGCGCAATTCACCCCAGGATATTTGAACAATTTGGATGGCTAAAGCCCCACAATACGACGGATATCTTCAGGCGTTGCACCTTCAGCACGATATTTGGAAATAGCGCGGGCATCATCGCGCTTGGCAAGGCGTTTGCCATTTTCATCGCGGATCAGGCGATGGTGGTGGTAGGTAGGGGTAGGCAAGCCCAGCAGTTTTTGCAGAATCACGTGGATTTTAGTGGCTTCAAACAGATCTTCGCCGCGGGTCACGTGGGTGACGCCTTGAAAGGCATCATCAAGGACCACGGAGAGGTGGTAGGACGTGCCCATATCCCTGCGGGCGAGGACGATGTCACCGATGGTTTCAATTGCTTCATCTGCGGAAAACTCGACCGAGCCAGAATGGAGTCCGGTTTCTTCAAAGCGGAAAATATCAGCTTTCATGGCAGCCCGCAGATCGAGGCGAAGGGCGGCGTTCTCAGGCAGGTCTTCGGCGGATTGCTTACGACAGGTGCCGGGGTAAACTACACCATCTGGGCCAAGGAGGGGCGCATCTTCTTGTGGGGCGCGCGCTGCTTCGGCTATGTCACGGCGGGAGCAGGTGCAGGGGTAAACCAAACCTTTATCCCAAAGAGTTTTTATCACGTATTGATAGGACCTGAGCCGCTTTGACTGCCTCAAAACCGGCTTTGGCCACCGAATTCCCAGCCATTCCAGATCCTCAAAAATCTGTTGCTCCCAGTGCGGGCGACAGCGGGATTGGTCTATGTCTTCAATACGGAGCAGGAACTCTCCACTATATGCGACCGCGCGGTCCCACGCCGTGAGCGCGCTAAAGGCGTGGCCCAAATGTAACGGGCCTGTGGGGGAGGGGGCGAAGCGCTCTATCCAAGCCATGCGGTAAAATCCGCTTTACCGCGATCTGTGTACGCTTTGTAGCGGGTCTTGCGGTTGCGGCGGCCTTTTTTGGCATCGACCTCTGGGAACAGGCCGAAATTCACATTCATAGGCTGGAAGGTTTTAGCATCGGCCCCGCCAGTTATGTGCGTGATCAAAGCCCCCATGGCCGTGGTATTGGGTGGCACCGGCAACTTGGCTCCGCGCGCTTGCGCCACGGCCATCCGGCCCGCGAGCAGACCCATAGCTGTGCTTTCAACATAGCCCTCAACGCCGGTTATTTGCCCGGCTAACCGAATATTTGGATGCGATTTTAATTGCATTTGCGCGTTGAGCAAC
>DFBP01000195.1:2375-2610 GCA_002366685.1 Rhodobacterales bacterium UBA3077
CGTGCCGAGCGCGTTATCGCGGCGGAGCTGCACCACGGCATGGGCTTTTACATCAGGTGCGTGCGGGTTGGTGAGGCCTACGGGCTTCATGGGGCCAAAGCGAAGGGTTTCACGGCCGCGTTCGGCCATAACCTCGATTGGCAGGCAACCGTCAAAATAGGGGGTATCTTTCTCCCAATCCTTGAACTCTGTCTTTTCTGCTGCAATCAGCGCATCGATAAAAGTGTTATACTGC
>DFBP01000272.1:0-1013 GCA_002366685.1 Rhodobacterales bacterium UBA3077
CTGACAGAAACCTGCGGCCCCCGCTTCTCCGCCCCTGAAATGTTGCGCGATCTGGCCGCCAAAGGCGAAGGTTTTTATAGCCGCGCCGCGTCAAAAGCCGCTTAAAAAACCGCTCCCCCCGTTTCCAAATTGCCAAAATATCCCGGGGGGAGCGCCGTAAGGCGCGATGGGGCAGCGCCCCTTCCGAGCGGCGCGAGGCAACGGCGCCGCAGCCCAATGTCAGGCTTCTCCGGTCCAGAACTCATTCGTGATCCTGCGCAAACCCTCCGGGGAACAGGGAAGCAACTTCTTCCAGCATATCATAATCATCCGCATAAGCCTGTTCCAGCGCCACGCGCGTCTCCGGGTCAACAGTTGTTTGCAGATTGGCACCCTCGGGGTCCTGATTAAAGGATGATACAGGGTCAAATTGTGTCACATCCCGTCCAAAAATATCTTGTGATACCGTCGCGAAATCTGTTTGCCATGTTTCGTGCCGGCCAATAAAATTATAGTCCACCAGATCATACCCCGCCATTTGGCGCTGGCTTCTCAACTGGGGGGTCAAAGATTTAAGATCATCTTCTTCGCAGAGCAATTCCGCCAAATCCAGCATAGAAAGATTTTCCTCAAGCGGTATGCCGAGATGGTTAAACAGAGTCTGTCTGGGGCCGGCCTTCCGCGTATTTGCGGAGAAAATACTCCTATAGAGCGCAGCAAACCGATCAACAGGATCCCGCAAAAAAGTGATCTTCAAAACGCTCGGGTCATCGAGCATCTGGTTAAAAACCCCCATACCCTCACTTTTCGGCATGCCCAAAATATTGACCTGCCGATTATATAGCTGCGCTATATTTTTGATCTCAAAATCCGCATCCAGACTTTCGGCAATCGCCAGATTGAGGCTGCCAATCGTGCGGATACTCGCCGCTGCCGGAACCGTGAAATAGATAAACCCGAACGCGTTGCTCACATGGGTAAAATAGTTGAGCGCCCGGGGACCGCCGACCAATTTGGTCACAGCATCCGCCATG
>DFBP01000272.1:1024-6351 GCA_002366685.1 Rhodobacterales bacterium UBA3077
TTTTTGTTCACACAATCGGCCTCTTTTCAAATTGCCGGATATGGGCAATGATCTTTTCACAAAAAAATATTAGGGAGTTAAGCGCCATGATGCAAAATTTTTCGTTAAGGGTCAGCACAATTATCGACCACGCGGCCCGTTATCACCCCAACCGTCCGGTGATCGGGCGCAGCGTCGAAGGCCCAATTGTTGAAAGCAACTGGCAAGAAGTGCAGCGCGAGGCCAAACAGGTGGCCGCCGCGCTTCAAGGGCTCGGGATTAAAAAAGGCGATGTCATTGGTGTGATGGCATGGAATACTGTGCGGCATCTCTCTGTGTGGTATGGCATCCCGGGCGCAGGGGCCGTGAACCACACCCTGAACCCCCGCCTGTTTGCCGATCAGCTGGATTACATCATCAACCATGCCGAAGACCGCTTCATCATGGTGGACCTCGACCTGTTGCCAGCCTTTGAAGCGATCATCGACAGGCTTCCCAAAATCGAGAAAATCATCGTGCTGACCGATCGGGCGCATATGCCCGAAACCAAGCTAGATGTGATCTGCTATAGCGATCTCATCGAAGGCCAACCCGACGATGGTGCTTGGATCGATGGCGATGAAGACGAAGCCTGTGGCATTTGCTATACCTCCGGCACCACAGGGAACCCCAAAGGCGTAGTCTATTCCCACCGCTCCAACGTCCTCCATGCCTTGGCGGCTGCGGCCCCAGATATGCTCAACCTGTCTTCACAAGACCGCATAATGCCGGTGGTTCCGCTGTTCCACGCAAACGGGTGGTCGATCGCCTATTGCGCCCCTATGGCGGGGGCCTCGATGGTTATGCCGGGGCGGGATATGACCGCAGCCGGCCTCTACGAAATGCTGGAAATGGGCGTGACCTATACGGCGGCTGTGCCGACCATTTGGCTGGGTATGCTCCAACATCTGAAGGCTGAAAACCTTGGCCTATCCACCCTCAAGCGCGTATTGATTGGCGGGGCATCTTGCCCCCGCGCCGTTATTGAAGCGTTTCAAAACGACTATGGCATTCAGGTGCTCCACGCATGGGGCATGACAGAAATGTCACCCCTCGGGACCATTTGCTCGTTCAAACCGGAGGTCTCATCGCTTAGCGAGGAAGGCCAGCTCGATATTCAGGAAACCGTCGGCCACCCGCCCTATACCGTTGATTTGAAAATCGCCAATGACGCCGGAGAAGATCTCCCGTGGGATGGCAAAACACCGGGGCGGCTCCTGTCAAAAGGGGCGGCCGTGGTGCAGCGCTACCTCAAGGAGGACGCAGACGCGCTGGACGAAGACGGATGGTTTGACACAGGCGATGTCGCGGTGATGGATGCCAACGGCTATGTCCGCATTACTGACCGCTCCAAAGATGTGATCAAATCCGGTGGAGAATGGATATCCTCGATCGAAATGGAAAATGCCGCCGTCGCCCACCCCGATGTGGCCGAAGCCGCTGCCGTTGCCATTCCTCACCCCAAGTGGGATGAGCGTCCGGTTCTGGTGATCGTGCCTATGCCTGAGAAAACCCCCGACAATGCCGAAATCATGTCTTTGCTTGAAAAGCGCTTCGCAAAATGGCAACTCCCTGATGATATTATCACCGTGGATGACCTGCCCCACACCGCTACCGGCAAAATCTCCAAACTGGAGTTGCGCCAGAGGCTCAAGGAGCAGGGCTACAAGCTGCCTGAGTAAAGAGTGCCATGACCGCAATTGACAAATTCATCCGGCTCGAAGCCGTCGGCTTTTGGCTCGAACAAGGGCAGGAGGAAGCGCACGAGGTGATCGTATCTTTTGGCGACTCCACTCTCCAGCTTACCTCATTGCAGGATGTGCCCCTCACCCACTGGTCTCTTCTCGCCACTTCGCCAATTGGTACGCGCGGCGAAACGGTGATCTATTCAGCAGATCCCGAACATCGGGAAACGCTTGAAATAGATGATCAGGATATGATCCGTGCCATTTCTGCTGTGTCGTCGGCTCTGGAAAGCCCGCGCAAAAGAACCCTCTGGGGGCGTTGGGCCTGGCGCGGAATGCAGCTTGCCGTTCTTGCTGTCGTTGTCAGCCAGTCTCCGCCCGTGATCTATTCGCTGGCCAGCACCCTCACGCCACCTTCCCATATGGCAGAGGTTTCCACCCAAATGCTCGACAACCTGAAGGCCGAATATGGTGTGGAATGCCAAGGCTGGCTCGGAAAGCGCGCCCTAGATGACTTTGCCCGCAAATTATTTCCAAATGCCACGCCGGATATTTCTGTAGTTGACGACCTGCCCGTTCAGGCTCTGGCCCTTCCTGCCAACAGGGTTGTTTTATCGCGTCAAACTGTGGAGCAATCCGGTTCCGCCGATGAGCTGGCAACCCTGACGTTAAGAGCTTGGGCGCGGTCAGCCAATGATGGCCCTAAAGACGCATTGGTCAAATCACTTGGCCCGATTGGCGCGCTTCGCTACATAATTTCGGGCACATTCCCGTCACCTTTGCCAATTTTACTTGAAGCGGAATATAGCGGTGACGACTATCTGTTAGCGCGCGACCAACTTATTATCATTGGCGCATCAGCAAACAGCCTGCAAGCCATGGCCAAAGAAGACATCATTGGGCTTCCCTTGCCCGATAGCCAGCACCCTCCCTTTGAGTTTGCCGATTTTGCGACCCTGAAAACCATCTGCGCGGATTAATGCCATTGACCCGATAAACATATTCATTATGTTGCAAGTATAAATCACTCAATGGAGAAGTAAAAATGACTGCATAACGTATGACCATGACAATGGCAGGCCTGCTTATTCTTGTCAGCGTGGCGATGGGCCATGTCTATGGCCAGTTAGATGTCACCAAATTCGGCTGGAGCTGGTTTTTGATCTTTATCGGTGCCAATCTTTTTCAGTCCGGTTTCACCAAGTGGTGCATGATGACCAACATGTTCAAGGCTGTTGGCTTGAAGTAAGGCGTGGGGGGCTTCCCCCACCTACCCTTCCCCCAAAATCAAATCAGCCGCCTTTTCGCCGACCATAATGCTCGGTCCGTTCAGGTTGCCATTTGTAATGCGCGGGAAGATCGAACTATCCGCTAGGCGCAGCCGCTCTACGCCGATCACTCTGCAAGTCGGGTCGACCACGGCCATGGGGTCGTCCTTGGCGCCCATGCGGGCCGTTCCACACGGATGGAAGGCGCTCTCCGCATGCTCGCGGATAAATCCGTCCAGCTCGTCATCTGACTGAAAATCCTCCCCGGGCTGGATTTCCTTTCCGGCATAAGGCTTGAAAGCCTCTTGCCCGAAAATCTGACGGGTAAGTCGGATACAGTGCCGAAATTCGCCCCAGTCCTCCGCGTGGCTCATATAGTTAAACCGGATTTCCGGTGCCTCGTCCGGATCTCCACTCGCCAGCGTCACCGCCCCGCGGGACTTGGAACGCATCGGCCCGACATGGGCCTGAAACCCGTGCCCCTCAGCGGCTGCCTGTCCATCATAGCGCACCGCAATCGGCAGGAAATGATACTGGATATCGGGGTAATCAGCGCCCGGAGAGCGCAGAAAAGCCGCGCTTTCAAACTGGTTGGAGGCCCCGAACCCTGATTTTGTCATCAACCATTGCGCACCGATCCTCGCTTTCCCGAACAGGTTCCAGTGCTTGTAGAGCGTGATCGGCTGCAAGCTGGCCTGTTGGATATAGAGCTCCAGATGGTCTTGCAGGTTTTGCCCGACCCCGGCCCGATCCGCCACAACATCAATCCCGTGCTCCGCCAGATGTGCCGCTGGCCCAACACCCGAGAGCATCAGAATTTTCGGCGAATTGATCGAACTGGCCGAGACAACAACCTCACGCCGCGCCCGCACCTCTTCAATGCGCCCGCCGCGTTCGACCTCGACGCCAACCGCCCGCCCTTCCTCGATCACAACCTTACGGGCAAAACATCGCAAAATATCGCAATTCTGTCGCTTCAAGGCCGGTTTCAAATAGGCATTGGCCGCCGACCAGCGCCGCCCGCGCCAAACGGTCTGCTCCATCGGGCCAAACCCTTCCTGTTGCTCACCGTTATAGTCCTCTGTATGCGCATAGCCCGCCTGCTGGCCGGCTTCGACAAAAGCCGCGTGCAAGGGGTTGTCACGCGGTCCGCGCGTAACATGAAGCGGCCCGCCATCTCCCCGCCGGTCCGAGCGCCCGCCATGCCAATGCTCCATCCGCTTGAAATAAGGAAGCACCCCGGCTTGGCCCCAACCGGTCGCCCCCTCAGCTTCCCAATGGTTAAAGTCTTCGGCATGCCCGCGCACATAAACCATCCCGTTGATGCTGGAAGACCCGCCAATCACCTTACCGCGCGGCGTTACCAAGCGCCGCCCACCCAAATGCGGCTCTGGCTGGGACTGAAACCCCCAGTCATAGCGCTTCATATTCATCGGATAAGAAAGCGCCGCGGGCATCTGAATGAACGGTCCGGCATCCGTTCCGCCATATTCCAGCACCAGCACCGAATGCTTTCCCGATTCGGAGAGCCGGTACGCCAGCGCCGACCCCGCCGAGCCTGACCCGATGATTACAAAATCAGCTTCCATATGGCCCCACCAATCTGTCAATAAAGGATTCAACCGAATGCACGGCCTCTCTTGCCTCTCCGGCATGTAGCGCCTGCCGCAAATAGATCCCGTCAATCAAAGCTGCGATATCGCGCGCCGCCCCGTGAACGTCGGCCACAGGCATCAGCTGACGCAAATCAAACATGAGATTTGACTGCAACCGCCGCACATAAATGTTGAGCAACCGGGCCGCTTGCGGCGAACTCTGCGCTCTTACATAAAAGCTCAACCACGCCGATATGGTCTCAGGCGCGAACTGCGCATCGGTAAAGCTTGCCTGCACAAGGTTTGAAAGACGTTGCCTCGGCGTTTCCCCCTCCCGCAACCCGGCGCACCCCTGCTGCCAAAGCTGCACCAACAGGTGCCGCATTGCTGCCAGTAAAAGGTCATCCTTGCCACCGAAATAGTGGTGGGCCAGTGCAGAAGAAACCCCGGCCCGCCGCGCGATCTTTCCCACGGTTACCTCCAAAGAGCCGCACGCGCCAATCTCGGCAATCGCCGCGCCGATCAACGCTTTCCTGCGAATAGGCTCCATTCCAACCTTGGGCATTCCAGCCTCCGTACTTTTTTATTAACTCACCAGTCAATAAAAACTAGCCACCCACGCCTGTGATGTCAAACCTTCGTTGATACCCGCAATGAATCCGACCAACCTCGTTGCGTAAACCGAATGACCAACGCGCGCTCCTGCAATCAAATTTTCATCAAATTTGAATATCTTCAATCCCGCCAGACAGGCCATTGGG
>DFBP01000119.1 GCA_002366685.1 Rhodobacterales bacterium UBA3077
AGGGGCAAATGCTTGCCAAGCTCCTTTTCGGCGCGCTGAATAATCAGCTCCAGATGTGCCGGTGTAAGCCGATTAAGCACCAGGACCTGCGCCCGCGAGAGCACCGCCGAGTTTAGCTCAAAACTCGGGTTTTCGGTCGTCGCCCCGACCAGCGTGATGGTGCCGTCTTCCATATGGGGCAAAAAGCCGTCCTGCTGCGCTTTGTTGAAACGGTGGATTTCATCCACAAAGAGCAGGGTTCCCTTGCCGTTTTGCCGCCTGAGCTTGGCCGCTTCAAAGACCTTTCGCAGGTCCGGCATGCCAGTAAAAATGGCGCTAATCTGCACAAAGGTCAGGTCGGTTTCATCGGCCAGCAGCCGCGCAATTGTGGTTTTTCCCACCCCCGGCGGGCCCCAGAAAATAAGCGAAGTCAGGTTCCCGTGCAGGAGCATTTGCCCGAGCGGGCCGTCCTGCCCGATAATATGATCCTGCCCGATCACCTCTGCCAAAGTGCGAGGGCGCAACTTATCCGCCAGCGGACGCGGGGCTGCTGGATTGCTCTCTGTTCCTATGTCAAACAGGTCTGGCATGGCTGCATGTTACCGCGTCTGGAAAAATGAAAAAACCCCGGAAATTTCCGGGGCTTTCAAAACTCGTCGTGGGTGGATTTCACCCTGTAAGGATCAATCCTCGGCGTTGGCTTCTTCCAATGCAACGCGCTCTTTGTCGCCTTTGCCTTTGGCATCCACATCGCGGTCAACCAGCTCGATGATCGCCATCGGCGCCATGTCACCAAAGCGGAAACCGGCTTTCAGCACGCGGCAATATCCGCCTTCGCGCTCTTTGTAGCGCGGGCCAAGGATATCAAACAATTTTTTGACAGCCTCTTCCTGGCGCATTTTGCTTTGTGCCAAACGGCGGGAGTGCAGGTCACCCTTTTTGCCGAGCGTAATCAGCTTATCGATGATGCTTTTCATCTCTTTAGCTTTTGGCAGGGTGGTTTTGATCTGCTCGTGTTCAACGAGCGAGCAAGCCATATTGGCAAACATCGCTTTGCGGTGTTCGTGGGTGCGGTTTAGCTTACGGTAGCCTTTTCCGTGGCGCATTTTTCTAATCCTATCTCAGGTTTATACTTTGTCTGGCAACCCATGCGTTGGGTCACTCTCCTTGGGGCATTATTGCCCATTTTTCCCCGCCAGTGCGGGCATTTTGAGCGGGGCTTGCACCCCGCCCTATTCCTAGAAGTGATCTTCGAACTTTTTCGCCAGCTCTTCGATATTGTCGGGCGGCCAGTCGATGATATCCATGCCGAGGTGCAAGCCCATAGTTGTCAGCACTTCTTTGATTTCGTTCAAAGATTTGCGGCCAAAGTTTGGTGTGCGCAGCATTTCGGCTTCGGTTTTCTGGATCAGATCGCCGATGTAAACGATATTGTCGTTTTTCAGGCAATTTGCAGAACGCACCGAAAGTTCGAGCTCGTCGACTTTCTTGAGCAGCAGCGGGTTGAATTCGAGGTCATCCTCTTCATCAGCGCGCGTCGCGGCTTCAGGCTCGTCAAAGTTCACGAAGATCGATAGCTGGTCCTTCAGGATGCGGGCTGCAAAAGCAATCGCATCTTCGGGGCTGATAGAGCCGTCGGTTTCAACGTTCAAAGTCAGCTTGTCATAATCAAGCACCTGACCCTCACGGGTTGGCTCAACTTTGTACGAAACTTTCTTAATCGGCGAATAAAGCGCATCTACCGAGATCAGACCAATGGGCGCATCTTCGGGGCGGTTTTTGTCGGCGGGCACATAGCCTTTGCCGGTTTCGACCGTCAGTTCCATGAAGACCGAAGCCCCTTCATCAAGGTGGCAGATCACGTGGTCTTTGTTCAGCACTTCAATACCGTTGGTTTCAACGATATCTCCGGCGGTCACAACACCGGGGCCTTTGGCATTGATCGCCACGCGCTTGGGTCCTTCGACCTCCATGCGGATCGCAACGCCTTTAAGGTTCAATACGATGTCGGTTACGTCTTCACGCACCCCAACCACGCTTGAGAATTCGTGCAGCACGTTGTCGATCTGCACCGAGGTGATCGCCGCACCTTGCAGCGAGCTCAGTAGCACGCGGCGCAGCGCGTTACCCAGAGTCAGGCCAAAGCCACGCTCGAGTGGCTCAGCCACAGCTACGGCAGTGCGCAGTGCGTCTGGGCCAGCTTTAACGTCAAGCTGGGTGGGGCGGATGAGTTCTTGCCAGTTTTTGTGGATCATATTTTGGCCTCCATACTAGTTCGCAACGGGATCCCGAGATGTTGCAAACGCCCGAGGGAAATTTTTGGAGGTGCGCCCGGAAAGGCACACCCCGAAATATGTGCGACTATACGCGGCGGCGCTTCGGCGGACGGCAACCGTTATGGGCCATCGGCGTTACGTCGCGGATCGAAGTTACGATCAGGCCAACAGCGGCCAGAGCGCGCAGGGCTGATTCACGGCCAGAGCCGGGGCCCTGCACCTGAACTTCGAGAGTTTTCAAGCCATGCTCTTGCGCTTTTTTCGCTGCATCTTCAGCCGCCATCTGCGCCGCATAAGGCGTAGATTTACGCGAGCCTTTGAAGCCCATGGTGCCAGCAGAAGACCAAGAGATCGCGTTGCCCTGGGCATCGGAGATCAGGATCTTGGTGTTGTTGAAGCTGGAATTAATATGCGCCACGCCCGAAGAAATATTCTTCCGGACCTTGCGCTTAAGAGTTTTTTTATCGCGTGCCATGTGCCTGCTCCCCTATTTCTTCTTGCCAGCAATCGCGCGGGCAGGGCCTTTGCGTGTGCGTGCGTTTGTGTGGGTACGCTGGCCGCGCACAGGAAGCTTGCGACGATGGCGCAACCCGCGGTAGCAACCAAGGTCCATCAGGCGTTTGATGTTGATCTGGGTATCGCGGCGCAAATCGCCTTCTACCATCAGGTTTGCATCAATATATTCGCGCACTTTCAATACGTCAGCGTCAGAAAGTTCGTTCACCCGGCGGGTGCCTTCAATTCCGGTCGCTTCACAGATTTTTACGGCGGTATCCCGGCCAATGCCGTGGATATAAGACAGGGCGATTTGCACCTGTTTATGTGTTGGGATGTTAACCCCTGCAATACGTGCCAAATTGGCTCTCCGTTCTTGTTTGCGGTTCCGTAGCGCCGGAACCTTTTTTCACAACCAAAACCCACCGCCATTTTGCCGGTGGGTTAACTCTTTTTCAGCTTGTCTTAACCGATTCGGAAATCAGGAAAAAGCGATCGAGAGAGCGCGGATTATAGGCAAAGGCCTGTCCCCGTCAACCCCTCAAATTTTCAACCGTCAAGTGCGCCAGCAATGCGGCCTGCAACCTCTTCAATGTCGCCCAAACCGTCAATGCGCTTAAGCTGACCTTTGGCATAGTAATAGCCAATCAGTGGCGATGTATCTTTGTAGTAAGCCATCAATCGGGTGCGCAAGGCGTCCTCGTTATCATCGGGGCGGCGCTTGAAGCCACCCTCGGCACCACAACTATCACATTTGCCTTCAACAGCCGGTTGCTTGAATTCGTCATGATAACCAGTGCCACACTCGCCGCATGTAAAACGGCCGGTGATCCTTTTCACCAGTGCGTCGTCATCGACCTGCATTTCGACAACCGCCTGGAGGCTCTGGCCTTTGCTCTCCAGCAACTCACCCAAAGCGTCAGCTTGTGCCAGCGTGCGCGGAAACCCGTCAAAGATAAAACCGGCATCGGCGTTGCTATCAAGTTGTTCCGCGATCAGCCCGATCACGATCTCATCCGTGACCAGCTCACCACGGTCCATCACCGCGGCTACCTGCTTGCCCATCTCTGTGCCGGATGTCCGAGCCGCACGCAGCATATCTCCGGTTGAAAGCTGAACCATCCCGCGCTCGGCCACCAGCCGGTGCGCCTGTGTGCCTTTGCCAGCGCCCGGTGGGCCAATCAGGATAATGTTCATTTACGGCCTCTTCTGGCTTTGCTGCGGTTTTTGCCCCGCATCTTGGATTTTTCGATCAGGCTCTCATATTGCTGCGCCAGCATATGGGACTGAACCTGATTGATTGTATCCATCGTCACCGAGACCACAATCAAAACCGATGTACCGCCGAAGTAAAACGGGATCGAGGTTTTGGCGATCAGCAATTCAGGAAGCAACACCACAGCGGCAAGATAAGCGCCACCAAGCACCAGCAGACGATTCATCACATATTCGAGATAGTCAGCCGTTTTGGCACCCGGGCGGATCCCCGGAACAAAGCCACCCTGCTTTTTGAGGTTGTCAGCAACGTCATCCACTTTGAACGCCACATTATGCGTATAGAAATAGGCAAAGAACACAACCAATGCCGCTGTAAGGATCATATAAAGTGGCTGGCCCCGGCCCATATAGGCCGCAATGGTCGCCATTATACCGGTGCCACCCTGATCGGAAAACGCGGTAACGGTTGTTGGCAGCAGCAAGAGGGACGAGGCAAAGATCGCCGGAATAACCCCTGACGGGTTCAGCTTGACCGGCAAATGGCTGCTCTCGCCGCCATACATCTTCATGCCAACCTGCCGCTTGGGATATTGGATATGGATCTTGCGCAGCGCCCGCTCAACAAAAACCACCAAACCAAGCACCACAACCACCATGACCATCACACCCAAAATCAGCGGAGTCGAGATCGCGCCAGAGCGGCCCGCAGCAAAAAACTGCGCCGTTGCTGCCGGAAGCCCAGCCACAATACCCACAAAGATGATCAACGAAATGCCGTTGCCGATGCCGCGTGCGGTGATCTGCTCACCAAGCCACATCAGGAACATAGTGCCGCCGACCAGTGTAATCACGGTAGAGGCACGGAAGAACATACCCGGGTCTGTCGCCAGCCCCTGACCCTCAAGGCCGACAGCCATGCCGTAAGACTGCGCCAGTGCCAGTGCCACTGTGCCATAACGGGTATATTGGTTGATTTTTTTACGGCCCTGCTCGCCTTCTTTCTTGAGGTTCTCAAGCGATGGCACCATCGAGGTCAGCAGCTGCACAATAATCGACGCCGAAATGTAAGGCATGATCCCGAGAGTGAAAATCGCCATCCGGCTGATCGCCCCGCCGGTAAACATATTCAATATGCCGCCAATTCCGCCCTGCTGGTCTTCAAAGAAGGCCGCCAGTTGCAACGGGTCCACCCCGGGGATCGGGATATAGGTGCCAATGCGATAAACGATGAGAAGGCCAATCGCGAAGAAAATACGCTGGCGGAGGTCTTTGGCTTTGCCAAAGCTGCCCCAGCTCATATTCGCGGCCATTTGTTCTGCTGCAGATGCCATGTGAGGGCCCTTAACTGAAAGCGCCGCCCTGCTCCGAATTATCGGCTCAAGGCGGCACAAATAAATCTGTATACTGATGTAAGCCGCAAGCCGCGGCTTCGCAAGACCGTTATGGCCTAATTACGCAACAGTTACTTTGCCACCGGCTTTTTCAACAGCCTCAACCGCGCCTTTGGAAGCGCCGGTTACAGTGATGTCGATTTTCGATGTCAATTCGCCTTTGGCCAGCAAACGCACGCCATCAAGCTTGCGGCGCACAAGGCCACACTCGATAAGGCTGTCTTCGGTGATCGGCTTTTTCGCGTCGATCTTGCCAGCGTCGATGAACTTTTGCAGCACAAGGATGTTAACAACGGCGTGCTTGGATGGGTTGCGCGGGTTAAAACCACGTTTTGGAAGGCGTTGGTAGAGCGGCATCTGGCCACCCTCGTAACCGTTGATCGCCACACCCGAGCGGGATTTCTGACCCTTGATACCCCGGCCAGCCATTTTACCTTTACCAGAGCCAGGACCACGCGCTTTGCGCTTCTTGGATTTGGTCGCACCTTCGTTATCGTGCAATTCATGCAATTTCATGACGCTTCTCCTAATTTGCCGGAAGTCCCCTGATGAGCGTCAACCCAAGAGCAACACGGCGTTGATATGATCGATTCTAAGAATCTGTGGCAAGCCACCGGAGGCGTATAGACCCGAATCCC
>DFBP01000232.1:0-6174 GCA_002366685.1 Rhodobacterales bacterium UBA3077
TGGTGCCCCATGACGGATTTGAACCGCCGACCTACTATTTACGAAACAGTTGCTCTACCGACTGAGCTAATGGGGCACTTTGGGCGGTTTAGACGCCGGAGGCGGCGGGATCAAGAGGATTGTTTAGCGGTTGGCGGCCAGTTTTTGGGCTATTTCTATGGCGGTGACCATGCTGGAAGGGTCTGCAATGCCCTGACCGGCGATATCAAATGCGGTGCCGTGGTCGGGGCTGGTGCGCACGAAGGGCAGGCCGAGGGTGATGTTCACGCCTTTTTCCAGCCCCATATATTTGACCGGAATCAGCCCTTGATCATGGTATTGCGCGACGACCACGTCAAACTTTCCGGTGCGGGCGGCCATAAAGACCGTGTCACCCGGCCATGGGCCTGAAACATCCAACCCTTCGGCGCGCATGGCTTTGATAGCGGGTGAAATGATGGTGATTTCCTCGTCCCCAAACCGCCCACCTTCGCCTGCGTGCGGGTTCAGGCCGGCCACTGCAATGCGCGGGTTGGCGATGCCCATGGCTTTGGTGCCCTCATGCGCCAGCCGGATCGCACGAACTTGGGCGTTGTAATCGGCGGCATCAATGGCATCGCGCAGCGCGAGGTGGATGGTGACCAGCACGGTTTTGATCTCGTCATTGGCCAGCATCATCGCGACATGCGGCACGCCGGCGTGGTCCGCCAGAATTTCGGTATGGCCGGGGTAGCTGTGACCAGCGGCTTTGAGCGCTTCTTTGTGGATCGGGGCGGTGACAATACCGGCTATCTCATCTGCTTGCGAGAGTGCGATACCTTTGGCAATGGCAAGATAGGCCGCTTGGCCGGACTCGGCGGTCACCTCGCCGAGCGGCGGAAGGGTTTCCAGATTGGTGGTGGGCAATAGGTTATAGACGCCGGTCCGTAAATCATCGGCACGGGTCATCAGGTGAAACGGGCGTTTCAGGCCAAGCGAGTCGGCCGCGGCCTGCATCACCAACGGGTCTCCGAGGATGATAAACGCGGAAGGGTCCGCCTGTGTTTCCAGCGCCTTCAACGTGATTTCGGGGCCAATTCCGGCGGGGTCGCCCATGGTCAGGGCCAATGTGTTTTTGCTCATGGTTCTGTTTAGCGCTGCATTAACCATGCTGGCAAGGAACAATTTTACCTTTAGCGCTTCGGTAAGGTTTGGCCCCCTATATTGGCCTCGGGAAGTGGACATAGTGGGGGCCGATATGGCTGGGAAAGTTGGGGACAATCTGCGCCCTATAATAATCAAGCGGAAAAAAGTGATTGCGGGCGGGCACCATGGCGGCGCGTGGAAAGTGGCCTATGCCGATTTTGTGACGGCGATGATGGCGTTTTTCCTGCTCATGTGGCTTTTGAACGCAACATCAGAGGAACAGCGTCAGGGGATTGCGGCCTATTTCAACCCGGGGATTCCGATCTTTGCCGAAGATGGTGGCGGGGCCGGAATGTTTGGCGGGGAAACCGTTTATTCCGAAAATACGCGCACCGATGTTGCCAGTGGCACGGTTGGGGAGCAAGCGGAAGATGTGTCTGGCAATGAGGGTTCGACCGGCACCTCGATGGAGGACCCAACCGGAGAAGGCGAGGTCTCTGACGCGCAGTTTGCCGAAGTTGAAAACATGTTTCGCGGCAATACCGGCGAAAGCTGGGTCGAGGACCCGCTACTCAAACATGTATCAACCCGCGTAACCGATGAGGGGTTAATCATTGATGTGTTTGATCTGCCTGACTCGCCGCTTTTTGAACCCGGCACCAACCAGCCCTCCGCAAAAATGTTTGCCCTTCTGGAGATGATAAGCCGCGTGCTTGGCACGGTTTCCAATAAGATCGCGATCACCGGCCATGTTGATGTAATGCCCGAGGTCGCCGAAGCGCCCGACGGCTTTGCGCTGACCGGTGGGCGGGCGCTGATTGCCAATGCGGTTATGGTTGAACACGGGATCGAAGCCAGCCGGTTTGAGCGGCTTACTGGCTCGGCAGATCGTAAACCGGTAGGTGAGGATGCCCCCGCCTATCGCAACCGTCGGGTTGAGATCACTTTGCTGCGCCGTGACCGATAGCCGGAATATTTAGTTACAATTTTGTCTGTTAGCCGCTTCTTAACTTCGGCGGCGCAAGGATGGGGGAAGATTATATAGTTAAGCGCGAAAAGGACTTTCGATGACTCTTTCTTCCTCCATGAATGCCGGTGTTTCCGGCTTGAACGTGAATGCCAGCAAGCTCGCCACGATCTCGGATAATATCGCCAATTCCAAGACCTTTGGCTATAAGCGGGTGGATGCGGATTTTACCGCGATGACGCTCGGAAGCCGGGCAGGCTCTTACGTGGCGGGCGGCACAAGGGTTTCGACCTTTCGCAATATTTCGACTCAGGGGTCGCCGATCACCACCGTAAATTCAATGGATATCGCTATTGGCGGGCGCGGGTTTTTGCCGGTGACCCCAAGTTCGGCCTTGGCCGACACGAGTGCGGCTTTACCACTGCGGCTGGCAACAACCGGCTCGTTTCGGCCCAATGCCGAGGGGATTTTGACCTCGCAAAGCGGATTGGTTTTGATGGGCTGGCCCGCAGACCCCGATGGCACCTTCCCGCCCTTTCCGCGTGACAGCGCGGCGGGGCTGGTGCCGGTGAATATCGCCCACAACCAGTTTGCGGCCAACCCGACCACGGAAATCCAGCTCGGGATAAACCTGCCGGCAACGGCGACCCAAGCCGGCAGCTCAGGCGACCCCTTTGATCTCTCGATCGAATATTTTGACAACCTCGGCACCACCCAGACCATGACCGCGACCTTTACACCGCAAGTGCCGGGGGCGGGCCAGTCTAACCTGTGGACCATGGAAATTACCGACCTTGCAACGGGGGCGGCCCCCATTGCCGAGTTTACGGTCGAGTTTGATGCGACAACGGCCACAGGTGGCTCTCTGCTGAGTGTAACACCGGTATATGGTGGGGCCTATAATGCGGCCACGGGCGATGTTGGCGTGACCTTTGACCGGGGTCCGGTTGATATCAATATCGGGCTCATTGGGTCTAATGAACGGATGACCCAGCTGTCCTCCAGTTTTGCGCCGATCAATCTTTCGAAAAACGGGGCGCCTACGGGCAATGCTATCGGGATGGAGATTGATAAAAATGGCGTGGTTACAGCCAATTACGATACTGGATTCTCAAAAGAGATATTTCGGGTGCCGTTGATTGATGTGCCAAACTCCAACGCGTTGGAGGCGCTGCAAAACCAGACCTATGCGGTGACCCGCGATAGCGGCGCCATGTTCCTGTGGGATGCGGGCTCTGGCCCAACCGGGGAGACCATTGGCTACGCGCGAGAGGAATCGACCACCGATATCGCCGGCGAGCTAACGGCGCTTATCCAAACCCAGCGCGCCTATTCTTCCAACGCCAAAATCATCCAGACTGTGGATGAGATGTTACAGGAAACCACCAATATCAAGCGCTAGTAGCCAAGTGAAAGGGGCTCGGACATGAGTATTTCAGCCGCAATATCAAACGCCTATTCGGGCTTAACGTCGGTTTCGCGAATGGCGGAGACCGTGTCCAACAATGTCTCGAACGCGATGAACGAGCATTATGCCCGCCGCGAGGTCATGACCGGCCAGCGGGTGGTAGGCGGAGTCGGGATGGGGGTGTCTGTCACCTCGATTGATCGCGCGATGGACGTATTGGCGACCTCCACGCGCCGCGCCTGGGGGGCTGAGTACGGGAGTGCCAACACGCTGAGCCAGGCCAATGCCCGCTTGGCGCAAACGCTCGGCGTTCCGGGGGAGCCGGGCGCGCTCGCGTCACGGATGTTGAGTTTCGAGAATGCGCTGCGCATAGCGGCGGACAACCCGGCTTCGGCTTCGGCGCGCGAGCAGGTATTGAGCCAAGCCAACAATGTTGCGGAAACGCTAAAGGGGATTTCTACGCAAACCATGGCGGTGCGTATGGATGCCGATGCCTCGATTGCCACCCAAGTGCGCACGGTTAATGTGGCGCTCAAGAAGATAGAAGCGGTGAATACCGAGATCAGGCTACGCCAGGGTAGCGGCGACACAGCGGCATTGGAAGATGTGCGCAAACAGTTGATCGACGAAGTATCGAGCATTGTACCGATCAAGCAAATTGCGCGGGAGGGCGGGGTGCTTGCGCTTTATACCGAGGGCGGGGCCGCCCTGATTGACGGGCAGGCCAGTGAGCTCGGGTTTACGGCAACGCCTGTCATTACCCCGGATATGACGCTGGCATCGGGCGCGCTTTCGGGGCTCACCCTGAATGGCCGGAGCATGAGCATTGGCACGGGTAGCGGGCAGTTGGAAGGCGGCACTTTGAGCGCAGCGTTTACCGTGCGGGACGAACTCGCTCCCGAATTTAACAGCCGCATAGACGCGGTGGCCCGCGATCTGGTCGAACGCTTCCAAAGCGTGACAACCGACCCGTCGCTAGCGCCGGGAGACCCCGGGTTGTTTACCGATAATGGCGCGGCTTTTGCCCCGGCAAACGAGCTTGCGCTTGCGCAGAGGCTGGAGCTGAACGCCGCTGTTGATCCTTCTCAGGGCGGAGACTTGTGGCGCTTGCGTGACGGGATAAACGCGCTCACCCAGGGGCCAGCAGGGGATGATACCCAACTCAGGCGCATGGTGGATGCCATGAGCGCCGAGCGCAGCCCCGGTGCAACGACCGGTTTAATCAACCTCGTGAGCGCCACAGAACTCGCCGAGGGCATAACCGGACTCGTTGCCGCGCAGGCGGCACGGTCCGAGGATGTAACCGCCTATAGCGCCGGACAGTTTGATATATTGCGCGAGAGCGAGTTGAGCCTCACCGGAGTCGATACCGACCACGAGATGCAGCAACTTCTGATGATCGAGCAAGCCTATGCGGCCAATGCACGGGTGATTTCAACCGCTGACCAGCTCATGCAAACCCTGTTGGAGATCTAGATGTATACCGGAGTTTCGAACCTCGCCTCGAGCCTGCAAATGGCACGGGCAAATATGCAAACCAAGCTGGCGCTCAACAGCGCGGGGCAAGAGGTGGCCAGCGGTCGAAAAAGTGATCTGTTGGAAGCCGCAGGTGGCGATTATTCACCACTATTTGCGCTGGAGCGGAGCTTGGCGCAGTTTGATTTACGGGCAGGCACGATCCGGAATGCATCAGCGAAAGCCGCCGCGACCCAGCTCAATATGGCCAATATTCAGGAGACATTGTCAGGGTATGGTGTGGAGCTTCTGGCAGCAACCGACCTGCAAAACCAGCCACAGGCTTTTGGCATCGCCAACTCGGCGCGGGGCGCGCTCGACCGGATGGTCTCGGCGCTGAACGGCCAATATGCCGGGCAATCGCTGTTTGCCGGGGCAGGGGTGGATAGCGCGGCGGTGGTCGATGCCGGAACCTTATATAACGACATTGCAGCGCTCACGCTTGCAGCACCCGATTCAGTTTCGGTTATAGCTGCGGTTGACGACTATTTCTTCAACCCCGCAGGTGGCTATATGACAAGTGGCTTTACCGGCGCGGCACTGAATGCACCCGGGGCAGAGATTGCCGACGGGGAAATCGTGAACTACTCGCTACGTGGCGATGATCTCGCCATTCGCAATGCGCTCCGCAATGTGGCGCTGGCGGCTGTTGCTGGAAATGGGGACCACGGTGGCAGTAACCTCGATGGAATGAACATATTGCGCGAAGCGGGCCTTGGGGCCGTTCAAACCAATGACGGCTTGATCGAATTGCGCCAGGGGCTCGGGTTTGTCGAGCAACAAATCGATAATGCCAGCGCGCGTAACACCGCCACATCCTCGACATTCGAAATTAACCGCAACGCCATTCTGGCGGCAGACCCTTATCAGGCCGCGACCCGTTTTCAGGCGCTTGAGGGCCAGATGGAGGCCATCTACCTGATGACCTCGCGGCTCTCTAGTATGAGGCTCCAAAACTATCTGAGGTGAAACCTTTGAACACATTTTTGAACACGGCATTGCGCGCCAGTATGGTCGCTCTGTCGGTCTTTACCCTTCCGGCCTATGCGCAGGAAGTTCGGATCAAGGACCTTGTCGAGATTGACGGGGTGCGCGGCAATGATCTGGTCGGCTATGGCTTGGTTGTGGGCCTGAACGGCACCGGCGACGGGTTACGTAACTCGCCTTTCACCGAAGAGGC
>DFBP01000232.1:6307-6828 GCA_002366685.1 Rhodobacterales bacterium UBA3077
GGCACGCTGATTATGACTCCGCTCAATGCGGCGGATGGCCAGATTTATGCGGTGGCCCAAGGCTCCGTGATTGCAGGCGGGGCCACTGCGGGTGGTGCCGGTGCCACGGTGACCCAAGGGGTGCCAACCTCCGGGGTTATTCCCTCGGGCGCGCGGGTAGAGCGAGAGATCAGCTTTGATTTCACAGATATGCGCCAGATGCGGCTGGCCTTGCGAGACCCCGATTTCACAACCGCAGCCCGGATTGAGCGCGCGATCAACGAGCGCTTTGGGGCCGCGATCGCCCGTATGCAGGATTCAGGAACCATTGCGCTAAATATGAACGCAACGAATGCGCCTTCACCAGCCCACCTTGTGGCTCTGCTCGAGAATATAGAGATCACGCCGGAGCAGCGTGCGCGGGTGGTGGTGGACCAGCGTTCGGGCACAATCGTTTTGGGCGCAGATGTGCGGATCTCGCGCGTGGCGGTTTCGCAAGGTGGGCTGACGCTGCGTGTTGAAGAAACGCCGATTGTGGTGCA
>DFBP01000155.1 GCA_002366685.1 Rhodobacterales bacterium UBA3077
GCCCACGGCTACGCCTAATTTATCATCAGGCTCAGCGAGCCCGATCATTAGCGCTTTGCTGGCATCAAACTCGCGCGCAAACCAAAGCGCCAGCGGGGCAATCGAAATATCTTTGGGGTGGGGGACAGCATCCATCACAATTTTGGATGGAGCCCAGACCGAAAGCTGGCCATGCTTCATAGCCCAGTCCAGTTCGGTGCGGCTGTCCACGACCACACAACGGGGGTCTTTGCCTGCCAATACCCACGCGTTTTGCTCCATCGAGAGCAACTCGATCCGGCGCTGCACCAAAGGGGTGGCGCTTTGTGGCGCGGGTTCCACCGCCGGTTCAACACAAATGATAGCGGGTTTGTCATGGTTCGCAATGGCGTCCAGCCAATCACCAAGATTGGGGCCGTGCAGGACCTTGTTACTCAGGCAAACCACCAACGGGTGCGGATTGGCATCTACCTTTTCAACAGGCGTGACTTCATGGAGATTCGGCTCACCATGGCGCAAACGCACAATCTCGACCCCGAGCGTGCCGGGAATGCGGTCCAGCTTTTCGATGCGCACAAACACGCGCACGGCGCGTGGGTCCTCCAGCACGCGCTCAGCCACGCGCTCGGCGAGGGTCTCAAGCAGATTTATACGTTCGGTGGTGAGTTGAAGCTCAATGGCCTCGGTTATGGTGTCATAAGATATGACCTTATCAACATCGTCATCCTGCGCCGCATTATGGCGGGAAACCTCCAGCACCACATTGAAACGGATGCGCTGCTGCACCCCCCGTTCTGATTGAAAAGCCCCGATCTCGACCTCGCGCTCGTAGTCACGCACTGAGATCCGGTCCAGTGGCGCGCCCTTGGCGGTTGCCGCCGCCCGCACATTGGGTGCTTCAAACGCTATTGCGGTTTCGTCCATGATTTCCCCTCGCGTTAACGCGTTTTCAATCGCTGAGGCCATAATGTTGCCTGATTCGTCAATCATTATACGGCATGAAGCTGCCAATCGCGGCAATCAGCCGCTTGATCTCAGGCGCGGGCGCTGTAATAACAGCCAAAATTAAAGGACGTAAAATGACCAATTCCATTTTTCGTAACTCGTATTTAGTTGTGTTTTTCCTCTTTATCTCTGTTTTCGCCGGCACGGCTGCGCGCGCTGCATGTCCGGCGCCGCTTTCAGGCAACAGCTATGATCAACGTATAAACAATGGTTCGATCAATCAGGATCTGTTCAACCGCGCCGTGCTCTATTACACAAATAAAATTCGCTGCCAGCGCGGGTTGCCGCTGTTTGACTCGACGAGGGATGTGATAGGCGCGGCGAACACACAGGCGCGGAATATGACACGCACACGGACTTACGCGCATGACCTGAACGTAGCGGGAGCCCGCACGTTGCGTGACCGTATGCGCGCTCAAACCCGGAGCTTTCGCTCGGCAGGCGAAAATATTGCGAAGAATTTTGTTTATGTGTTGAACGGTCGCCCCTACATCCCTGCCGACAATTGTGCCTTCCGGTATCTGAACACACGCCAACCAGTTCCAGTGCATACATATCGGAGCCTCGCCGAGGAGCTTGTGGGGTCTTGGGAAGACTCCCGGGATCACCGTGCCAATATCCTGAACCGACGATACACGCGAATGGGGGCTGCCTTTGGCATTGATCGGCGTGGGCAACTATGCGGTGAAATTTACGCCTCACAAGTTTTTGCCGGATAGCACTCTCTCCGATATCGCTTAAACCTACGGGTATCGGTAGAAAATGTGGTCGCCGATCACAGCCGTTTGCTTCATGGCGTTCATCCAGCTGGGGGCGACGGCATCGGTGTGGTAAAAAGTTGCACCGCCGGTAAGCGCCCGTGCCCGACCTTCAATCATCATGGCAGAAATTTTCTTAATGCGGGAATAGGCGGTCGGGTTGCCAATGGTTTCGACCTTCCCGTCGCAATAGTATGAGAACTGACAACGATGCCGTCGCCCGGTCCCGTCACGGATCACGCTGCAAACGGAATTCGGAAAGCGCGGGGAATCCACGCGGTTGAGGATCACCTCTGCAACTGCGATCTGACCCCAGAGGTCCTCTCCACGAGCCTCGAAATAAAGCGCTTCAGAAAGGCATTCCCATTGCGGCCCGCCCAAGGCTTCCGGCATTGCATCCAGAATGGCACGGTTAAAACTTGCGACCGTAGGGGCGATCTCTGTGCCCGAGCGGGCGATTTGTGCGGCGGATGCCATCTCGGCCGCTTCGGAATCGGCGGCGGCTCGCGCCTGAGCACCGCGCCCCAGAAGCGCGCCCAAGCCACGCCGCTGCGGTCGTGCTTCAATGAAGCTCACACCACCAAGTTCGGCCAAACGGTCCGCTGTCAGGTTGCCCATAACCGACCGCTCCAGCGACATCATCGCTACAATCTGTCCCGAGACCAGATCATCAACGTTTTCGGGTGGAATGGGTGGTAGCTCAGCACTGGCTCCGGTGAGCAATAAGAGCGCTATAACGCCCACCGCCGCTCCCGTTCCTGCGGCGGCCAGGTGTGGATGCTCCGTCAATTTTCCGAATCCAAACAGTGTGTTATCCTCGTCACTCCAACAGCGTTCAATTTCTCACATCCGGCAACGATGAGTCTATACAGATTCTGTTAACCAACGAAAAAAACACAATGTTTACCGTGTTTTCGTTTAGAATATGGAGCGCCATCAAGCGGCGGGGCGGAATAGCAGAGCCATACCCGTCTTCAGATTAAACGGATGATTCGCAGGGCTAGCTCTGCGTGGCCTGAAGCAGGCTGGCCTGAGCCGCCGCGAGCCGCGCAATCGGAACCCGGTAAGGCGAGCAGGACACATAGTCAAACCCGGCCACTTTGCAGAACCGGACGGATGCCGGGTCTCCCCCATGCTCACCGCACATGCCCAGTACCAAATCAGGATTGGCGGCGCGCCCGCGTTGTGCCGCAATCAGCAAAAGCTCGCCCACGCCTTCAACATCAAGGCTGTGGAACGGGTCTTCAGGAAAAACGCCCTGTTGCACATATTCGCGCATAAATCGCCCTGCGTCGTCTCGTGAAAGACCATAGGTCATCTGGGTCAGATCATTGGTGCCGAAGCTGAGGAATGCGCTGCTCTGGGCAAGATCTCCGGCGCGCAAAGCCGCGCGCGGTGTTTCAACCATCACACCGAGCTTATAGGCAACCACACCGCCCACCTCCACTGCTACCGCTTCGATCCGCGCTTTGATCAGTTCAACCTCGCGATTGGCCGAAACAAGCGGGATCATAATTTCCGGCACAACCGCATCTCCGGTGACAGCAAAAACCTGCGCCGCCGCCTCAAAAATGGCGCGCACCTGCATCTCGTAAATTTCGGGCATGGTGATCCCGATGCGCACACCGCGTTTGCCGAGCATGGGGTTTACTTCTTCCAGTTCTTCCCCGCGGCGGCGAACTTGCACCGCACTCATACCCATAGCTTGCGCCAGCGCCGCGACTCCGGCGTTATCCTGCGGCATAAATTCATGCAATGGCGGGTCAAGTAGGCGGATGGTTACCGGCTGGCCACGCATTATATCAAACAGCTCGACAAAGTCGGCTTTCTGCATCGGCATCAGCCTGTCTAGCGCCGCTCGTCGCGCGGTCGCATCTGACGCGAGAATCATTTCACGCATTACCTGCACGCGATCCGGGTCAAAAAACATATGCTCGGTGCGGCAAAGCCCGATGCCATCAACACCAAACCGCTGGGCAATCCGCGCATCTGAGGGCGTGTCGGCATTGGCACGCACTTTGAGTTCACGGACCTCATCTACCCATTGCATCAGCTTTTTGAAAGGGCCGCCAAGGCTTGGCTGGGTCATTTCAACAGCGCCAAAAAGCACTTGCCCGGTTGTGCCGTCAACCGTGATTTGCGTACCGGATTTAATCCATCGGCCATCTGGGCAAACCAGTGCCTCGTCGTCCAGCCGCAAATCGCCCGCGCCAACAATGCAAGGGACCCCAAGCCCTCGCGCAATCACGGCTGCATGCGAAGTCATCCCGCCGCGCAATGTCAGAACGCCGCTGGCCGCGTGAATGCCGCGAATGTCATCCGCTCCGGTTTCGACCCGCACAAGAACAGACTGTTGCCCTTGCGCGGCCATGGTCATCGCCGCTTCAGGGGTGAAAACCACGCGCCCGGTTGCCGCGCCGGGGCTGGCGGAAAGGCCGGTAGCAAGGATATCCCGTTCCTGATCACTATCGATCTGCGAGTGAAGATGGTCGCTCAAACTGTGGGGTTCCGTGCGCAAAATCGCGTCGGACTTGCTGATGATGCCCGCTTGGGCCAGATCTATGTTAATACGCAACGCCGCCATGTTTGAGCGCTTTGCTGGCTGGGCGTCGAGCAACCAAAGCTTTCCGTTTTCGAGTGTAAATTCCACCTGATAAGCGTCTCTAAAACCTTCGGCCACAAGCCCGATATATCTGGAAAGGTCTGCCTGAACGGATTCGGGCAGCACGTCAATATTTTGCGCATGTCGCACGCCGATCACAGCATCTTGCCCTTGGGACTGGGCAAGATAGCGCCCCCAGAGCCGCGGTTTTCCGGTTTTGTCATCCACGGCCTGTGCTGAGCCAGAGCCTGTGACTCCCCGCCCAATGCCCAGCGCCATCCGCTGAATAACCAGCGCGACGCTCGCGTCACTTGGTGCACCTTTAGCCTGACGCAATATCTTTGCCGATGGACGGTTCCACGCACGGGCCATATGCAAAATACAGGCCTTGAGTTGCGCGGCGGGATC
>DFBP01000177.1 GCA_002366685.1 Rhodobacterales bacterium UBA3077
TGCCCCTCCCGGCTCAATTTCACTAAGGCGAGTGCCCTAGCGTCTTGGTCCTTACGGAACCAGCCAAAATCTTCCGGCCTGAGCCTTCAAATTTCATTTGCTTCCATCTCAAGCAGGAAATTAAGCCCGAAGGCACCCACTATCTCGGACGAAAGGCGAGCCCGAAAGCCCACCAAACCCCTTACGGGGATCTCTTACTCGGCGGTTGCCGAAGCGATATCAAGCGTAACGCCCGGGCCCATTGTGGAGCTCAGTGCGATCTTCTTGATATATGTACCTTTGGCACCCGACGGGCGGGCTTTGTTCACAGCCGCGATAATCGCTTTCACGTTTTCCGCCAGCTTAGCTTCATCAAAAGAAGCCTTGCCAATACCTGCGTGCACAACGCCGGCTTTTTCAGCCTTGAACTGCACTTCGCCACCTTTGGCAGCTTCAACAGCCGCCTTGATGTCCATGGTCACTGTGCCAACCCGCGGGTTTGGCATCAGGTTGCGTGGCCCGAGGATTTTGCCCAAACGGCCAACGATTGGCATCATGTCAGGGGTTGCAACGCAACGGTCAAAATCAAGGTTGCCCTGCTGGATGCTTTCCATCAGGTCTTCCGCACCCACGATATCCGCACCAGCGGCTGTGGCTTCTTCAGCTTTCGCATCGCGCGCAAATACAGCTACACGAACCGTTTTACCGGTGCCGTTTGGCAGCGCCACAACGCCGCGAACCATTTGGTCAGCGTGGCGCGGGTCTACGCCCAGCGCAAATACGATATCAACAGTTTCGTCAAACTTGGCTTTGGCGTTGGATTTAACCAGCGCTACAGCTTCTTCAACTGAAACTTCGGCTTTGCCGTCAAAAGCAGCTTTCGCAGCTGCAAAGCGTTTTCCTACATTCGCCATGATCTAGCCCTTAACCTCGATACCCATCGAACGGGCCGAGCCCATGATGATTTTCACAGCACCTTCCATGTCGACCGCATTCAGGTCTTTCATTTTGGCTTCAGCGATTTCTTTCACTTGCTTCATGGACACCGCACCAACAATCTCTTTTGCAGGATTGTTTGCGCCGGATTTCACTTTGGCAGCTTTCTTGAGCATGTAAGAGGCCGGAGGCGTCTTGATGTCCATGGTGAAGGATTTATCAACGTAATAGGTGATAATAGTCGGGCAGGGGGCACCGGCTTCCATTTCCTGGGTTTTGGCGTTGAACGCTTTACAAAACTCCATAATGTTCAGCCCGCGCTGACCCAGCGCCGGACCAACGGGTGGAGATGGGTTTGCCTTACCGGCAGGCACTTGCAGCTTCATCGTGCCAGCAACTTTTTTGGCCATTGTGGCCTCCTTTGTTCATCATCGCCGCTTGTGCGGCATGGTATAGTGGTACGGCTTGGGCCGTAGCCCGCGCCTCCCACCGGTTAACACCTAGATAACTTTCGAAACCTGAGTGAATTCGAGTTCAACCGGCGTGGCCCGGCCAAAAATGGATACGCTCACTTTGAGGCGGGCATTGTCCATGTCCACCTCTTCGACCATTCCCGAGAAGCCCTCGAACGGGCCATCGGTCACGTTAACTTGCTCGCCCACATCAAAGAAGATCAGGTTGCGCGGCGCATCGGCGCTCTCGTCAACCTGATTGAGGATGCGGTTCACTTCGGCATCCCGCATCGGAGAAGGCTTGTTTTGCGCACCCAGAAATCCGGTTACGCGGTTGATGTTCATGATCGCGTGATAGGCGCGGTCGGTCATTTCCATTTTAACGAGAACGTAGCCCGGCATGAAGCGGCGCTCGCGGGTCACTTTTTTGCCCCGGCGCATTTCAAGGACTTCTTCGGTCGGCACCAAAACCTGCTCGATCTCGTCCTCAAGGCCCTTTTGTGCAATAGCCTCTTCAATCGCTTCCGCGATTTTCTTTTCGAAATTCGAAAGGACGCTTACCGAATACCAGCGTTTCGCCATTTTTGCCCGTGCCTTTAATGCCGCGGCAGTGCCGCCAATTGTAAATATCTTTCAAGGGGTTAAGCCCCGCTTCCTAAACAAAACAAAGCGCGCCGACGAATCGAAGCGCGCAATCTTGAAAAGGAAGCTCTGCCTATAGCGCCATTTGGCTAATAGATCAAGAGCTTGCCGCCGCCAAAACACCTTCCAGCCCGAAGCGGATAACCAGGTCCACAAGGAAGAAGAAGATCGCGGCAAAAAACGCCATGGTAAAAACCATAGCGGTGGTCAGCAGGGTTTCACGGCGGGTTGGCCACACAACCTTGGAAACTTCCGAGCGCACTTGCTGGATAAACTGAAAAGGATTTGCCTTTGCCATCATTGGCTCCTGAATCGGGAAAACGTGTTGGGTTTCAAATACGCACTCTGCCGGGAAAGTGCAAGCCCCGCCCTTCCCTCCCCGGGAAAACCGACTTAAAAGCGGGGGAGGCTTTTAGAGGGCGGGCCAGTTGAAGACACTTCAGTCAGATTTCATACAGTTCACCGGCGTGGTTTCCGACCGTGGCTCCAAATATGCGGTGAGTGCCGGACATGTTGAAAGCGAAGCAGAGGTCAAAGCTTTCCTCAAGCAATTGAAGCGGGCCAAAAAGTTTGCCCGCGCCACCCATAACACGTGGGCAGCGCGATTTACGGATGGTATCGAACTTAAAAACGACGACGGTGAAGGCGGCGCGGGGATGATCATCCTGCAAATGATGGCCCGCGAGGGGCTAGAGGATTCCATTGTTGTGGTGACCCGCTGGTATGGCGGCACCCATCTGGGCGGCGACCGGTTCCGCCACGTGAAAACCTCTGTTCAGCATTTGTTCGGTCGGTTAGACTGGGGGAAAAAGGATTCCCGATGATCGAGCAAATGATCGCTGACCTGCAAGCCAGCCCTGACTGGATTAAAGCCCTGCTTGCCGCACTGGCGGTGGCCGCGCTTTGGATGTTGGCCACCCGCCGCAAGGCGGCACTGGCGCGGGCCGAAGCTGAAGCGCAGGCCGCAGATAGCAAGCTTTCCGAGCGAGAGGACCAACTGGGCGGGTTGGCAGATGACCTGCGAAAAACCCAGACGGCTCTGGAGCAAGCGCATATTGAAACCGCAAGGCAGGAAACCGCGCTCGAACTCCGGCAACAAGCCCATAGCGAAAACCTTCGGCTGCTGAACGAAAACGGAGATCGTTTGAAAACCGAGTTCAAGGCGCTGGCCTCGCAGGTGATGGACACCCACGGCGAAAAATTCGAGCGCAGCAATAGCGAGCGGCTGAAGCTGGTCCTGGCGCCGCTCAAAGACCATATCGGGAAATTTGAAGCCGAGTTGCGCGGGGTGCATGAAGCCGCTGGCAAAGACCGCGCCGCCTTGAAGTCTGAGATTGACATGCTGACCAAGCGCAGCCTCGAGGTTTCGGAAGAGGCGCATAACCTGACGCAAGCGCTCAAAGGCGACGCCCAGAAACAAGGCGCATGGGGCGAGATGGTACTGGCTTCCATTCTGGACCGCTCCGGCCTGCGCGAAGGCGAAGAATACGAGACTCAGGTTCACCATCGCGACGATGCCGGACAGGCTTTCCGCCCCGATGTGGTTGTGAACCTACCCGGGGGGCGGCGGTTGGTGGTGGATAGCAAGGTCTCGCTGGTCGCGTACGAGCGCGCCGTCAATGCCCTGAATGACACAACAAAAGCTGTCGATCTCAAGGCCCATGT
>DFBP01000220.1:0-712 GCA_002366685.1 Rhodobacterales bacterium UBA3077
TTGAACCAGTCTTTGATCGGGACATAATCGGGCTTGGGAAACGAGCCAAGGCAGGTGGTTTTGATCGGCATGGGAGGAGTCCTTTAGCGCGGGTGTGTTTGAAAGGGTAAAATGAATAGAGACCGCATTCAATGAAGAATGCGACCTTTTATGTGTCGGTTTGAGCCGCGCGGAAAAGCAGGGTTTTGCAAAATCGGGGTGGCGTGTGGCTTGACGCCGAGGTTCCTTTCCGTCAAGGGAGATTCATGACGGATCTCTCCCTCACCGCCCCGGCGCGGCTTGCAACGAAACTGGCGTTTTTTACGGCCGGTTTTTCGATGGGCTGTAGTGCGCCATTATTTCCTTTTATCAAAGCCAATGTCGGGGTTGATGAGGCCGAGTTTGGTTTGCTGCTTTTGTGCATCGGACTGGGTGCGATAATTGCGATGCCGATCACCGGTGGCGTGGCAGCCCGCTATGGCGCGCGGCTCATGGTGATGCTCGGCGGCTTTGGGCTGGTTGTGTTTATGGGACTATTGGCGGTGGTAAATACCGTGCCCCCGTTGGCGGCTGTTATCTTCCTGCTCGGGGCCTCCATGGGCACAATTGATGTGGCAATGAATATCCACGGGGTCGAGATGGAAGCGAGGGAAAAACGGCCTTTGATGTCGGGGTTTCATGCGCAATTCAGCGTTGGCGGCCTTGTGGGCGCGGCGCTGGTGACGACGATGCT
>DFBP01000220.1:834-1968 GCA_002366685.1 Rhodobacterales bacterium UBA3077
GTTTTGCTGATCGCGGTTCTGGCCGCGATTTCGTTTCTGGCGGAAGGGGCGGTGCTGGATTGGGGGGCATTGTTGATAATTGACCTGAACCTTGCATCTGCTGAAAGCGCCGGAGTGGGCTTCATCCTGTTTTCGGTAGCCATGGTTGTGGCGCGGCTCACCGGAGACCGCACCGTTGCGGCTTTTGGAGAGTTGCGGGTGCTAATCTATAGCGGATTTCTGACCATCGCTGGTGTGGCAACCATCCTGTTGAGCCCGTGGCAGGCTATGGCTTTGGCGGGGTTTTTGCTGATCGGATTGGGGGCTGCCAATATTGTGCCGGTACTGTTTAGCGCGGCGGGGCGGCAAACGATTATGCCTGCCGGGCTTGCGATCGCGTCGGTCACCACGACAGGCTATGCCGGTATTTTATTGGGGCCAACGCTGATCGGGTTTGCAGCAAAACAAACCAGTCTACCAACTGCGTTTTGGATGGTTGCGGCCCTNNAAAAAAAGCTCCGGCATTTCTGACAGGGCTCTTTTCCAAATTAATTTGTTCCCTAGCGGGCGTCGTAATAAAGCCCGACCACGTGTTCGGCTTCGGCAAAGAAGAGCCAGCGCGAGGTGAAGAGGCCGATGGTGTGCGCCAGTATCAGAATGGATGCCACAACGTGGTTGATGTCGACCAGCAAAATCAAGCACAGCGGGCAGTAGCGCGGCCAGCAACAGCGCCAGCACCCGCAGCTTGGCGGCATGTTTACGGCCAACCACATAGACCATTTCGGACAAAAGGTAGTTGGAGCCGGAATGCGGCTTTTCAAGCAGGCGCACCTTGCCAAGAGCGCTGAGGCCGGTGGCGGTCTCAATCGTGGAACCGGAGCGCTCAAGCGCGCTATCGCCCTGCATCCATGCCAGTGCCTGAATGGCGGCCAGCAGGCCAAGCAGAATGAGCGCGGCGGTCATCTGGTTGGACAACAGCGCACCACCGGCGGCTGAATAGAGCCAGAACAACAAAGGGGTTGTGGCGGCATTCCAGCGCGGTACGCTTTTCATCTGGGTGTAGATCATCGCGGTGGTGAACACGGTGAACATGGCCATGGCGGAGGCCAGATAGCCGAGCATCGGGATTCGGTTGTCCATGAAGGCCCACAAAAC
>DFBP01000220.1:2066-3978 GCA_002366685.1 Rhodobacterales bacterium UBA3077
GCCGATCACGGCAAGGCCAAGGGCCACGGTGGCAAAGACAGCGGCAACCCAGCCGGAGACATTCGGCAGGCCGAGGCCCATGAACAGCATCAAGCCAAAACCGAGGCCCGAGAGTGTGCTGAAAATTATGACGGAAGGAGCTGGATGCATCAGATTTTCTCCAATGTGCGGTCGAGCCAACCCAAGAAACCGGTGATTTCTTCGGCTTGGGCTTCGAGAGCGGGGGATTGGGTGCCGTTTACGTCAGCCTTGGGCCGCGGTGGCAGGTATTTGTTGACCGGGCTGGTGCCCATTTCGGGCATCAGGTCCATGCCGCCACGCTCGGCAACAAGCTTGGAGACATTGCTTTCCGGGTCCGCGAAATCACCGAAGTGGCGGGCGCCTGCGGGGCAGGTGCGCACGCAGGAAGGCACGCGGTCTTCCTCGGGGATGTTTTCGTTATAGATACGATCCACGCACAGGGTGCATTTTTTCATCACACCGGCCATGGCGTCGAGTTCGCGGGCACCGTAAGGGCAGGCCCATGCGCAAAGACCGCAGCCCATGCATTTATCCTCGTTGACCAGCACGATCCCGTCTTCCGAGCGCTTGTAGCTCGCGCCCGTGGGGCAGACAGTGACGCAGGGCGCATCATCACAATGCAGGCAGGATTTGGGGAAATGCACGGTTTGTGAATTGCACCCTTCCTGCTTGGCTTCAAAGCTGTGCACGCGGTTGAGGAAGGTGCCAACGGGGTTGGCGCCATAAGCGTCTTTATCAGACAGCGGCGCACCGTAGGAGCCGGTGTTCCACTCTTTGCAGGAGATCACACAGGCGTGGCAGCCCACACAGGTATCCAGATCAATGGCGAGGCCGAGCTTTTTCTCGGTGGTTTGGGGGAGCGCGGTCATGTCCATTCCTTCCCGTAGGCTATGTCTTTTGGCCCTTTGCCCACTGGCGAACCTTGTGGGGCGAAGGTTGGGGTGGATTGCAGATCCGCCGGCGCATCCACGCGCTTGATATTTACCCGAAGGTCAAACCAAGCGGCTTGGCCGGTGACAGGATCAGAGTTGCTCCAGCGCTGGCCGTCGCCTTTGGGTGGCAGCAGTTCGGAGATCAGGTAGTTCATCAGGAAGCCTTTGGTGGTTTCCGGAGCATCTTCCTGCAACGCCCACGCGCCTTTGCGTTTGCCGATGGCGTTCCATGTCCAGATGGTTTTGCCGTTCAGCGCATCCATCCGCACGGCCGGCACGGTGATGGTGCCGTGATGCGAGGTGACGGTTGCCCAGTCGCCCTCGTTAAAGCCGTGCTCTTCCCAGAGCTCGCCAGAGACAAACAGCGGGTTGGTGCCGTGAATTTGGCGGAGCCATGCGTTTTGCGTGCCCCATGAGTGATACATTGCCATCGGGCGCTGGGTGAGCGCATGAATGGGGTATTCCTCTTTGTCCACAAGGGTTTGCTCGAAGGGTTCGTACCAGACCGGCAACGGGTCCATCGCCATTTTGACCTGCTCGCGCAGGCGCTCGGGCGGCTGGATGTCGCCGTGGCCCTCAGCGGCTAGGCGGAACTTCTGGATGATTTCCTGATAGACAGTAAACACATAGGGGCTCTCTTTATCAAAGATACCGCGCTCTACGGCCCATTCCTGATAACCCTTGTTCCAAGGCTTATAGAAAGCGTTTTTCGGCTCGATATGGTCAACCCAGAAACCACCGTTTTCGATGTATTTATCGATCTGGTTCGGGTTTGGCTCACCACGGCCTTTGCCGTCTTCATCCTTACCGCGCCAGCCCGCGAGCGGGCCGACACCGGGGCGGCGTTCGTGGTTGACCATGTAATCGGCATAGTCTTTGAACTTGGCGGAGCCGTCTTCATTGACCATGCCGGGCAGGCCGAGGCGGGCGCCGAGCTCTATCAGCACGGACTGGAAGCC
>DFBP01000220.1:4113-10022 GCA_002366685.1 Rhodobacterales bacterium UBA3077
GAATAGATGATATTCGGGATCACATAATTGCCGTCTTCGTCTTTATCCTTCAGCATGTCCATGACTTGGGACGTGTTCATCGACGAGTTCCATGACATGTTGGCCATATACATGAACAGGGTGTCGATTTTGTAAGGGTCACCGGCATGCGCATTGGAGATCACCATATGCATCAGCCCGTGGGCGGAAAGCGGGTTTTCCCATGTGAAGGCTTTGTCGATGCGCTTGGCGTTGCCGTCTTCATCAATGCACAGGTCTTCGGGGCCGCGCGGGTAACCCAAGTGCGGGCCGTTGAGCGGCGCGCCGGGGGTTACGGTGTGGTGCGGCTTGGGGTGGTCATCCACCGATTTCGGGTAAGGTGGCTTGAAGCGGAAGCCGCCCGGAACCTCGACCGAGCCGAGCAGGATTTGCAGGATGTGCAAGGCGCGCGCGGTCTGGAAGCCGTTGGAGTGGGCCGAGATGCCGCGCATGGCGTGCATGGCCACGGGGCGGCCGATCATCTTCTCGTGCTTTTCGCCTTTCCAGTCGGTCCACGGGATGTCGAGGGTGATTTCTTCCTCGAAAGCCACGCGAGCCAGCTCTGCGGCGATGGAGCGGATACGGTCGGCGGAGATGCCCACACGCTCGGCCACGGCATCGGGGGTGTATTCGTCGGTCAGGTATTTCTCGGCGAGAATTTCGAAAGCGGGGCGGCATTGCACGCCGTTCACTTCGACCATGCCGCTCATGGCGGGCTTGGCACCGGGGGTTTCATAGGGCACGGGCTTGCCGGTGGCGCGGTCCCAGACCAGCTGCTTGCCGTCTGCGTCGCGCACAAACAGGCCGTATTGGTCAGAGCCCTCAACCTGATTCACGAGGAACGGCACGTTGGTGTAGCGGATCAGGTAGTCGAGATCGACCTTGCCGGCTTTCAGCAATTCGTGGATCAGCGACAGGATGAACAATCCATCGGTGCCGGGGGTGATGCCTACCCATTCATCGGCAATTGCGTTATAGCCCGAGCGGATCGGGTTCACGCCGATGATCTTGGCACCGTTGGCTTTAAGCTTGCCAAGGCCGATTTTGATCGGGTTGGAATCGTGGTCCTCAGCAACGCCGAAAATCATAAACAGTTTTGCGCGGTCCCAATCCGGCGCGCCGAATTCCCAGAAGGCCCCGCCCATGGTATAGATGCCGCCAGCGGCCATATTGACCGAGCAGAAACCGCCGTGGGCGGCGTAATTCAGGGTGCCGAAATTCTGCGCCCACCAGCCTGTCATGGATTGGGATTGGTCACGACCCGTGAAAAACGCAAGCTTTTTGGGGTCTTCCTTGCGAATCGGGTCCAAGAGGCCGGTGGCAATTTCAAACGCCTCTTCCCAAGAGATATCCTCGAACTTGCCTTCGCCACGCTCGCCGACCCGCTTCATCGGATTGCGCAGGCGAGAGGGGGCATAATGCTGCATAATGCCAGCGGAACCTTTGGCGCAAAGCACACCCTTATTGACAGGGTGGTCCTTGTTGCCTTCGATATACTTGACCTTGCCGTCCTTCATGTGGACATTGATCCCGCAACGGCAGGCACACATATAACATGTGGTGCGGCGGATCTCGTCGCTGACAACTGGCGAGGTGTCCAGCTGTGGCTGATGATGCTTTGTCATACTTCCCCCAAAGATTACCGGCCTGAATTCCGAGCCGTCTAGCGCTCAGGCATAATACATTCGAAAATTCTAATCCATAGAAATTGTGGGGCTTGTTGCCGCATCTGTTTGGGCGGGGGGAGCAACACCTTACCAGTATTAAGCAATTGGGTAAAGCTAGCCACTACAAAATTTTGGTCTAAAAGCAACTTATTGAATCTTTAGAGTCACTTAGCATATGTTGACTAACTCGCTGATTCCGCTATGCTTTCCGGATGGATAATACATATAATTTAAATGGTGGTTTTAAACCGACAACTAAGCGTTTCGCCGATCTAGATGGACCGGATTATTTTCCTACGCCTGCATGGGCAACCTATGCTTTGATTGATAACGAAGATTTTAAAGGCGATATTTGGGAAAGTGCTTGCGGGAATGGCGCAATGTCCGACGTGCTTGAAAAAACAGGTGCGCAAGTCCGAAGTTCAGATCTCTATGATCGTGGATATGGAGAAGCAGGAATCGACTTTCTAAATGCTGACACGCGAGTAAAAAATATAGTCACAAATCCACCCTATAATGCAGCTGAAGGGTTCTTACGTTCTGGCCTTTCTTTGGCCGAAAACAAATTTGCGCTCCTGCTGAGACTGGCCTTTCTAGAAGGCAGCAACAGGCAGCGAACAATCTTTTCGGTTTCGCCGCCTTCGCGGGTGTGGGTATTTAGTGAGAGGATCACTTTTTATCCAGCCAACGCGGAAAGGAAGGGAAGTGGTACCACCGCCTACGCTTGGTTTGTTTGGGACAAAAACTCCCTAGGGGGAACGGAATTGAAATGGTTCAAGCCCGGCTACAAGGCAAAATACAGCTAACTTCACTTGGTGTTAAGATATTTCAACCCAAGTTTTGTTGCTTTGTAGCCAACGCGGGGAATGTGTTCTAAATAGCCACTGTTAATAAAGTTGCCATCTTCCTCGTGGTGTGATTTCACATTTCTGACAATTTGGTGCCACATCGGTTCACCGTTTCGCGTTATTGAAGGTTCCCAATCAGCATCAGTAAGACTAACATAATTTGGAATTTCCTTTCGCAACTTTTGAAACGAGGCGATATCTGTGGTCTGTGTTGCGGCAATCTGCAAAACCCCAAACGCTATTTCATTTTCAGTCGTAATCATCATTAACACTCCTATAAGTGGAACGGTGACTTGATTCCTCGCGATTCGCAACCATTTTTTAAGTTCTTTGCGAGTTGGGCTAGAAAGGGAATGCTGCAATCGAACAAGCGAATTGTGGTTTTTTGAGGAGTTGAGCTGACTTGCTTTTCCTCGTAAAAAATAAAACGATGACCTGTACGCCCAGCAAATTGATGCGCCAAAGGAACATCGCCTTTTACTCTACCTCTTCTTAATCGTCCACTCCCCGACCCGCCAACGTATAAGTCTCAAACTCGGGGGAGCGACCGCTTTTTGCCAGCCCAATGGGTGAATTTCCGCTGATGGAATTATACATGCCCCTAGGGCAGGGTGTCTATCTGGCGGGCGGAAGCGTAAGATTGGCTTATGGATAGTCCAAAACAAATCTACCCGTCCTTCTCCCTCTCCGAACGGATTGCGGATGGTGCGATGCACTTGATTGGCGTGAGCGGTGCGCTGGCGGGGGCCATCGTGCTGGCTGTGCTGGCGATCGGGGAGCTTGGGTTCGGGCAGACGATTGCGCTATCTGTTTATGGGGTGGCCTTGGTCCTGACCTTTGTCGCTTCGGCTTTTTATCACATGACCCCGTGGGAGGGCCTGCGCCCCTACCTGCGCCGCATAGATCACGCGGCGATTTACGTCAAAATCGCGGGCACCTATACACCACTGGTGATCATGATCGGGAGCCTTTCGGCTTATTTTGTCCTGATTGCGGTTTGGCTTTTGGCGGCTTTCGGTGTGGTTCAGAAGCTGTTTTTCTGGCGGGTGCCGGGCAAGTTCGGGACGGGGCTTTATCTGGTCATGGGGTGGATGAGCGTTGCGATTGTCTGGTCGCTGATACCGGTTTTGCCGACAAGTGCGATGTGGCTCATTGGTATGGGCGGGCTGCTTTATACCTTTGGCGTTGTCTTTCATGTTTGGGAAAATCTAAAATTTTCCAACGCGATCTGGCACGGGTTTGTTGTGGCGGCTTCCGCCTGTTTTTATGTAGCTATTTCGCTGGGAACGCAGGCCAACCTGGTATAGGCGCTAGTCCTCCCGCCACTCTCCGCTCTCCAGCCCTTCCAGTGTCCATTCCCCCACGCGCCAGCGGATCAGCCGCAGGGTGGGGTGGCCGATGGCCGCGGTCATGCGGCGGACCTGGCGGTTGCGGCCCTCTTTGATCGAGATTTCAAGCCAGCAATCCGGCACGGTTTTGCGAAACCGCACCGGCGGGGTGCGCGGCCAGAGCCAGCTTGGCTCGGCGATGCGCTTGGCTTTGGCGGGGCGGGTGGGGCCGTCTTTCAGGGTCAGGCCTTGGCGAAGGCTCTTCAGGCTGGCCTCGGTGGGCTCGCCCTCGACCTGCACCAGATAGGTTTTTTCCATCTTGTATTTCGGGTCGGCGATCCGGCTTTGCAGGCGGCCATTGTCGGTCAGCAGCAAAAGGCCCTCGCTATCTTTATCGAGCCGGCCGGCGGGGTAGACCGCTGGCACGTCGATGAAGTCAGACAGTGTAGGGCGTTTGGCCCCCTCGGTGCCTTTGTCGGTGAACTGCGACAGGACGTTGAAGGGTTTGTTAAAGAGGATCAGGGTCATGGCCCGAAGGTAGCGGGCCCTGAAACAAAGCGCAACGGGCTGGCGCGGCGCGGAGGCAGGCTTTTCAAGCCGGGCAGCGCCAGACGCGCCGCTTCCTTTGCGCAGGCCAAAGCGGGCCGCCGTGGCGCACCTGTTTCAAAACCGGTTTGAGGGCCGTTGCCTCTGGTTTTCAGCGGGAGTGGCGCTGCGGGTTTCGGAGGCGATTGTGCCGGTTGTTATCTGCCTTCATGGCCTGACCGCCGCCTGCTTTTTGCAGAACCGGCCCCAAGCTAAAGGGCCGGGCTTTTACACCGCTTGAGTAGGCTTTGGCTTACACCGCACGGCAAGCCCCTTTTTTGGCGGACCGCTATGCGCGTTGAAATTTGACATGCCCGACACAATCGACTCCCGGACCCGTGCTCGGGCCCGCTTAGGCATAGCGCGAAATTTAAGAAAATTTTGTTAAAATGAGGTAAGGAGAGCGCGCGGTGCGTGAACGGGAAGGCGGATGACAGCCGACCCCCGTTTGCGTAGTATCGCTGTTTAAACAGGTAAACATTCGATTTGGAGCGAGCAATATGGAACGGATTGGTGTGATTGGATTGGGCCGGATGGGCAGCGCCATTGCGCAGCGTTTTGCGGCGGAAGGGTTTAATGTGACGGGCTGGACGCGAAGTGGCCGACCGGTTGAGGGGATTAAAAGCGCCTCGGGTCTGGAGGCGCTGGTTGCAGGCAGCGACACGCTGATCCTGAGCCTTTATGATGACAAGGCCGTCTCGGAAGTGCTCGACGCGCTTTTGGCGCTTGATCTGGACGGTAAACAGATCATCGATACAAGCACGGTTGTGCCCACCCTGCTGACGGACCGCATTGACCGGATTACCGCTAGGGGGGCCACGGCAGTGGATGCGCCAATTTCAGGTGGGCCGGAGCTGGTTTTGGCAGGCAGTTGCGGTATTTTCATCGGTGGGAATGAAGCTTCAGCTGCGCGCGCAAGCGGCAGCCTCGCCGCGATTTCAGGGCGGGTTTTTCATGTTGGCCCGCTGGGGGCTGGGCTGGTGATGAAAACCATCAACAACGGAATGATGCAGACATATTACAATGGGCTGGCCGACCTGATGCCGTTGGCCAAAAGGGCAGGGCTGCCGCTCGAAACAGCGTTACGAATTTTGTGCGGCGGACCTGCCGGAATGCCGATGGTCGCGGACCGGATTCCCAAAATATTGGGAGAGGATTCCGAGGTCGGGGTTACAATGAGCACGATTTACAAAGATTGTGACGTGTTCCAGAAAGTTGTGGAATCTTACGGGCTGAGCTCGCCGATGCTGAAGGCTTTTGGCGCGAGCAAAAGTGCTGTTGATAAGGCGGGGCTGGCCGAAGCGGACCCTGCCAGCTTTGTCAATCTGGCGTATGACAGCGGCGGGGATGGGTACGATATTTTTTAGCTAATCTTCCGAAAGCCGGTGGCTGTCCGCTGCCGTTGAATCCCGCCCGAAAGCGGTTCGGATCTGGTTGATGAAGGTTTGAGCCTCGGCTTCAAA
>DFBP01000220.1:10157-12421 GCA_002366685.1 Rhodobacterales bacterium UBA3077
TGTTCCACTTTATTTTGGCCATTGCCAGCTCTGTTGGCGCTTTACACTGTGTTAACTTGGCACCATGCTATAGAGCGAACCACAACAGGATTCGGCCCAATGAACAAAACGTCTGGTGCTGGCGCTTCCGTTACAAAAGAGCCCGACAATATTTCCGGCATTCTCTGGGCGCTTCTATCGACAGGACTTTTTGCGACCGTTGCGGCAATGGCCAAATTTGCGGTCACGGAGTATCACGTTCTGCAAATCCTGTTTTTCCGACAGGCCGTCGTTTTTCTGTCGTCGCTACCTTCTATCACCAGGAGCTTTCCGCAAAGTCTCAAGACCCGTCATCCCGGGTTGCATGCGGTTCGGCTGGTGGGTGCCTTTGTTGCCCTGTCGGCCAGCATTTGGGCGGTTGCGGTATTGCCGCTGACCACCGCGATCACGCTTGCGTTTGCGCAGGTGTTCTTTGTGGCCCTCCTGTCGATGCGTTTCCTCGGGGAAGCGGTGGGGGTGCATCGAGTGGGGGCGATTATTGTCGGGTTTATTGGCGTTGTGGTTGTGATGCAGCCGAGCGTTGACGGGTTGATCAATTTTGACGCTGTCATACCGGTGACCGGGGCCCTTGGTGCCGCCTTTGCGGTTGTTTCGGTTCGAAAACTTTCGCAAACCGAAACGACGGCGACCTTGTTGCTGTATCAGGCGTTATTTGTCGGTGTGCTGGCGGGTGTCCCGCTGTTTTGGGTCTGGACAACGCCTGATCTGGCGGGCCTGATTTTGCTTCTGGCCATGGGCGTTTTGGCAACAATTGGCCAATGGGTTGCTGTGAAGGCCCTGCGTTTGGGGGAAGCGAGTGTGATCGGCAACATCCAGTATACGCAGCTGATTTACGCTGCGGTTTTGGGATTTGTGCTGTTTGACGAAATGCCAAACGTTGACACGTTACTGGGCGCTTCGATCATTATCGCTTCGGCGCTCTATATCGTTCATCGTGAGACGCTGCGAAAAAAAGGCTAATGACGGGGGGTGTTGACCCGTTTCTGATTACGCAAACGCCGCTTCGAGCGCGATCTCGACCATATCGCTGAAGCTTTTTTCGCGCTCGTCCGAGGGGAGGGCCTCACCGGTAACTAGATGGTCGCTGATGGTCATAATGCCGAGCGCGCGGCGCTGGTAGCGGGCGGCGAGGATGTAAAGCTCGGCGGCTTCCATCTCGACGGCCATAATGCCGTGGCGGGTCATTTGTTCGTTGAGGTCGGGGCGCTCGTCGTAAAAAGTATCAGAAGAATAGATGCCGCCGACATGGGTTGGGATGCTTTTACCGGCAGCGGCTTTATGCGCGGCAGCGAGCAAGCCATAATCGGCAGTGGGGGCGAAGTTCAGCTCTTTGAATATCCCGCGCGAAGGCGTTGAGAGCGTGGTGGCGCTCATGGCGATCACCACGTCGCGCAGCTTGATATTTTCCTGCATCGCACCCGCCGAGCCGATGCGGATCAGGGTTTGCGCGCCGTAATCCTTGATGAGTTCGTTCACGTAGATCGAAAGCGAGGGCATGCCCATGCCGGTGCCGTGCACCGTGACAGGGTTGCCTTTGTAGGTGCCGGTGAAGCCGAGCATGCCGCGCACTTCGTTGACCAATACGGCGTTTTCAAGAAAGTTCTCCGCCACCCATTTGGCGCGGTAAGGGTCCCCCGGCAGGAGCACGGTTTCAGCGATTTCGCCCGGTTTGGCACCAATATGATAGGTCATAAGAGAACTCCCTGAAGGTTTTGTTTTGTGAACTTTACCATTCGGTCAAATGTGATGCCAGCGTTAAGTTGGATACCCCTAGCCAAGCAGGGGTTTTGCCATGCCGCAATACGGCAGCCATAATGGGCGCTTAATCGTAAGCTGCGTCCACGATGATTTCGACCATGAGTTCCTCGCGGGCCAGTTTGGCCTCGCCGCAAGCGCGCGCGGGGGCGTGACCCTCGGGTACCCAAGCGTTCCAGACTTCATTAAGCCCTGCGAAATAGCTCATATCAGACAGCCAGATTGTGGCACGCAACATCTTCTCCCGTGAGGAACCGGCTTGAATCAGCAAGACTTCCAGGCGGCGCAAACATTCTTCGGTTTGTTCCTGGATCGTCGCGCCCTCACCCACCTGACCGGTGATGTAGGCAACACCGTTGTGCTTCACGATTTTTGAGGATCTGGCTCCGGTTTCCATGCGCTCGATCATATCTTGTCCTTTGTTGGGTCGTTTCGGTTGACCCATCTATGCCCCCTAAGGCGGGTGACTT
>DFBP01000220.1:12517-13446 GCA_002366685.1 Rhodobacterales bacterium UBA3077
GCGTCATCGTCCGGAATGATCCCGCCGACGATCACCGGAATTTCGAGCCCGGCCGTGGCCAGCCGCAGCATGGTATCCTCGACCAGTGGCACGTGGGAGCCGGAGAGGATCGAGAGGCCCATGATGTGGACGCGCTCCTGTTTGGCGGTTTCGACCAACGCTTCGGGGGTCATGCGGATACCCTCGTAAAAGACCTTCATGCCACAATCACGGGCGCGGACCGCGATTTGCTCGGCGCCGTTGGAGTGGCCATCCAGCCCCGGTTTGCCAACCAAAAGGCGCAGCGGTTCGCCAAGCTCGGCAGAGGCGGAGACAACTTCGGCCTGCACAGATTCCAGCCCGCTGGTATCGTTGGCCATGGCCATGTTCACGCCGGTTGGCCCGCGGTATTCGCCAAAGATACCGCGTATGACCTCCGCCCATTCGCCGGTTGTTACGCCCGCTTTGGCGCAAGCGATGGAGGGTGGCATAATATTGCTACCCTCACGGGCGGCGGTGCGGAGCGCCCCAAGCGCTGCCTCTACCGCCGCCCCGTCGCGGGCTTCTCTCCACGCGTTGAGCGCGTTGATCTGCTCTTGCTCGACCTTCGGGTCAACGACCATGATCTCTTTATCGCCACCGGTGAGCGGGCTGGGCTCGCCGTGTTGATAGCGGTTGACGCCTACTACCGGTGTTTCGCCGGATTCGATCCGGCCCGTGCGGCTGGCATTGGCCTGCACGAGGCTGGTTTTCATGTATTCGATGGCGGCGACCGCGCCGCCCATTTTGTCAATCTGGGCAATTTCATCCCGCGCTTGGGCTTTGAGCGCTTCGACCTTGCGGTCCACCGCCGGATTGCCGTCAAACAGGTCGTCATATTCCAAGAGGTCGGTCTCGTAGGCCATGATCTGCTGCATGCGGAGTGACCATTGCTGGTCCCACGGGCGGGG
>DFBP01000150.1:0-7897 GCA_002366685.1 Rhodobacterales bacterium UBA3077
AGCAACAACAAGCCCCGCAATGGCGAGAACAATGCCGAAAATGAAAACGTTGGTGAAGAAACAGAATCCGAAGGCGTGACAGAAGCCAAACCTGAATCGGTGGAAGAAAAGGGGGAAAAACCCAAACGTAGCCGTTCGCGCACACGCCGTCGCTCCCCTAAATCAGATGAAGTAAAGGAAGCACCAGAATCTGAGGCAAACGACGCAAAAGTGGCTGCGCCGGTGGTCTCGGAAGTAGCGGTTGAGCCCGAGCCAGTTGTTGAAGAAAAGCCGAAGCGCCGCCAGCGGGTAACGGCCAAGGCACCTACAGAGGGCGATGAAACGCCAGCTGAAACAGCGCCTGAGGCTGTAGCCCCCCCTGCCGATCCTCCAATGGAGGAGGCAGGCACTTCGGAAAGTGAAAGCAAATCCAAGCGGCGGGGCTGGTGGTCACGCAAACCTAAAGAATAGTGAACCTGCGCCCTTTCCCTGAGAGGGCGCAGATTTTACTTTCTGGATTTGAACCATCGTTTCAAACGGTCAATACCTTCAATCATATCATCCGTCGGACCGGCATATGAAAACCGCAGGGTCGTGTGGCCGCGAACGGGGTCAAAATCCAGCCCCGGGGTTACGGCCACGCCTGCATCCCGCAATATTTCACGAGCTAGCGCGCGACTGTCATCTGTTAAGTCTGAAACGTCCGCGTAAATATAGAACGCTCCGTCAGGTGGCGCAAAGTTTGTGAACCCGGCTTGCGGAAGACCGTTTACCAACACCTCACGGTTACGCTCGTAAACTTTCTCGTGTCCCTGCAACTCCTCCTCGCAATCCATCGCGGCCAAAGCAGCGACTTGACTGGCATGGGAAGCACAAATAAACAGGTTCTGGCTTAATCGTTCGATACGGCGCACGTGATCCTCGGGCACAACCATCCAACCCACACGCCACCCCGTCATCGAAAAGTATTTCGAAAATGAATTGATGACATATACATCATCGCTGATTTCAAGTGCAGAAACCGGCTTGCCCGGCCCTACCCCGTGGTAAATTTCGTCGGAAATAAATGAAATGCCTTGTTGCTCACACTTGGCTATCAATTCTTGCAACTCTTCCTTTCCCAACATCGTGCCCGTTGGGTTGGCTGGGCTGGCAACGAGCAGACCGTCCACATTTTGCAAATCATCCGGTACCGGCTGGAACCGGCTTTCCAAACCGGTTTCAATACGAACAGGTTCAATGCTCAATGATTTCAAGATATTGCGGTAACTCGGATACCCCGGATCCCCGATAGCGACCCGCGCCCCCTTTTCAAAAAGGCTGATAAACGCGAGCAAAAACCCAGCAGAGGAACCCGATGTCACCACGATACGGTCTGCCGCGATGTCCAATCCGTACCAGTCACTATACAGCTTCGCGATACGGGTGCGGAGTTTGGGGAGGCCCAGTGCCACGGTGTATCCTAAAGAGTCAGAATCCATAGCCGTTTTCAGCGCGGCGACGGCACCGGCTGGCGCACCCGTCCCCGGCTGTCCTACTTCCATATGGATTATTTGGCGTCCTTTGGCCTCTTCAACTCGAGCTGCCTCCATAACATCCATCACAATGAAAGGAGCGACATCACCACGGCTTGATATTTTCATCTAAATACTCCTTACTGCGCGCCAACCCTAATGACGCCTTTCTATAGCATACGTCAAGATGCCGAAGGCAAACCGGAGACACTATCAATGCGTTCCTTTTTACTTTCCATTTCCATGGTCCTTTTCGCCAGCCTCAGCGCTGCGCAGAATTTCTCAAATATGAGTGAATCCGAGCGTACAGAATTTGGCGCGGAGGTTCGCGCCTATTTGCTTCAAAATCCGGAAGTTATCATGGAAGCTGTGGCCGTGCTGGAACAGCGCCAAGCCGAGCAAGCTGCCGTTTCAGACCAGCATCTTGTCGCCCAATATGCCGAAGACCTGTTCAATGACGGTTTTTCCCGCGTTATGGGCAACCCTGACGGCACGCTCTTGATGGTCGAATTCAGCGACTATAAATGCGGTTACTGCAAGCGCGCCCATGCCGAAGTACAGGACCTGATCGCAGCCAATCCTGACATTCGACTTGTGCTCAAAGAATACCCGATCCTTGGTCAGGAGAGCATTCTTGCTGCCCGCGCCGCAATATCGGTTCTGATCAACGATGGTGGCGATGTTTATGATGCTTTTAACGATGCTTTGATGCTCGAAAATGGGCCGCTAAACGAGATTAGCTTGCCATTAATCGCACAAAGCGCAGGTGCCGATTCGGCCAAAATGATGGAAACTATCAACTCTGATCTTGTGACCCAGATCATCCGAACAAACCGGACGCTGGGTCAACAAATGGATGTTTCAGGCACCCCGACCTTTGTGGTCGGCAATCAGATGCTTCGTGGATATGTACCGCTGGCCCAAATGCAGCTCATCGTAGACGATGTCAGAAATTCGTCCAATTAATTGCGAAGAATCAAGACCTATAAGCGCCGGGAAACAACTCGGCGCTTTTCGTTTTTGCAGTATGGGCGTATAGTAGCGCAAATTTAGGCGACCGGCCAAACCGGCAGATAACCCGAGGAAGAAAATGGGCACGAAAAAACTGGATTCCGACGTTGAATTTATCAAGGCACTCTCCGAAATTTTGCGAGCCAATGATCTGACCGAAATCGAAGTAAGCCGAGATTACGGCGAGTCAGACTCTATTGATGTAAGAGTTGCCCGAGAGATCACCGTACAGGCAGCGCCAGTCGCAGTTGCTGCTGCACCGGTAGTTACAGCGGCCGCTGCGGCTCCGGCTGCCGCGCCAGCTGCTGGCCAGCCTGAAGACCCGGCCCAGCACGAAGGCGCCGTCACCTCTCCCATGGTCGGGACCGTTTATCTGGCTGCCGAGCCTGGTAAGCCTCCTTTTGTTTCGGTTGGCGATAAAGTCACTGAAGGGCAAACCCTTCTGATCATCGAAGCCATGAAAACGATGAACCAAATTCCATCACCGCAAGCGGGCACCGTGAAGCGGGTTTTGGTTGATGATGGTTCCGCCGCCGAATTTGGCACACCGCTTGTTATCATCGAGTAAGCCATCATGTTTAACAAAATACTTATTGCCAATCGCGGTGAGATCGCCCTTCGGGTGATCCGCGCTTGTCGCGAGATGGGCATCAAATCCGTGGCGGTTCATTCCACCGCAGATTCAGACGCCATGCATGTGCGCATGGCTGATGAAAGCGTTTGCATCGGTCCCCCCGCCGGCAGCGAAAGCTACTTGAGTATTCCGAACCTGATTTCGGCTTGTGAAATTACAGGGGCCGAGGCCATTCACCCCGGCTATGGCTTCCTGTCGGAAAACGCGAATTTTGTGCAGGTGATCGAAGACCACGGGCTCAAGTTTATCGGCCCTACAGCCGAACATATCCGCATTATGGGTGATAAAATCACCGCCAAGGAAACCATGAGAAACCTCGGTGTTCCTTGCGTCCCCGGTTCCGAGGGTGGCGTGGAGACCATTGAAGAAGCGCGACAGATCGCGGAGGATATGGGGTATCCGGTGATTATCAAAGCCACCGCTGGTGGCGGTGGCCGGGGCATGAAGGTCGCGACTTCCGAAGATGACATCGACGTGGCCTTTTCAACCGCCCGGTCCGAGGGTAAGTCAGTATTCGGCAATCCTGAGGTCTATATCGAAAAATACCTCACCCTGCCCCGCCACATAGAGATTCAGGTTTTCGGCGATGGCAAAGGCAAAGCTGTACACTTGGGTGAGCGAGATTGCTCTTTGCAACGCCGCCACCAAAAGGTTTTTGAAGAAGCGCCTTCGCCCGTGATTGACGAAGCCACGCGCCAGAGAATCGGCAAAACCTGTGCTGAAGCTGTTGCCGGAATCAACTATGCCGGTGCGGGGACAATCGAGTTCTTATTTGAGAACGGCGAGTTTTATTTCATTGAAATGAATACGCGGCTTCAGGTCGAACACCCTGTAACGGAAGCCATTTTTGGCATTGATCTTGTGCGCGAGCAAATTCGGGTTGCCGAAGGCCTCCCCCTTTCATTTGCGCAGGATGATCTGGTTATAAACGGCCACGCAATTGAGTGCCGGATCAATGCGGAAAAAGTTCCCGAATTTCGGCCTTCACCTGGAACCGTTCTGCAATACCACGCCCCGGGCGGGCTTGGCGTTCGCATGGATAGTGCCATATATGACGGTTACAAAATTCCGCCCTATTATGATAGCTTGATTGGCAAGTTGATCGTACACGCTGCTGACAGGCGGACAGCCCTCGCGCGGCTTGAGCGCGCGCTTTCCGAATTGGTAATAGACGGGATAGATACAACATTGCCGCTATTTGACGCATTGCTCCGGCAAGAGGAAGTCATATCGGGTGATTACACAATCCTTTGGCTTGAAAAGTGGTTGGAGACCAACCCGGAAATCTGATGGAAGAACTCACGCCGCGGGTGCTGCTTTATGCCTATGCCACGGGCGTTTTTCCGATGGCGGATTCCGCGGACTCCGACGAAATATTCTGGTTTAACCCGGAAAACCGCGGTGTTCTTCCGCTAGGCGAGTTACACATTTCGCGTAGCCTTGGCAAAGTTTTGCGGTCGCGGCGGTTTCGGATTACTGCCGATCAATGTTTTGAAACCGTATTGGCAGCCTGCGCTGATCGTGACGAAACATGGATCAATGCTGAAATCAAATCGCTGTACACTAACCTGCACAAAATGGGCCACGCCCACTCGGTTGAGGTTTGGGAGGGCGGCGAACTTGTTGGCGGGTTGTACGGAGTAACGCTTGGAGCCGCGTTTTTTGGCGAAAGCATGTTCTCAATCCGGAGCAATACCTCCAAGGTAGCTTTGGTCGGACTGGTCGCGCGGCTTAATCTGGGTGGGTTTAAATTGCTGGATATGCAGTTTTTAACCCCTCATTTGAAAAGCCTGGGGGGTGTGCAGATCAGCCGGGAAAACTATCAGGCACAACTGGCTTCAGCCATAAAGTTAAAGGCAGATTTTGGGCGGCTTAAAACAACCGACACTTATTCGCTTTCGCAACTCAGCACCCAAATATCATAACGCGGGTGATCTAACGCCGAAAGTGCCGGACTTGTGGCAAACATCCACCCATAAAAAGATGGCTCCTCATCACGAATATCCCGAATTTTCAACAGGGCAAAAGCGTCTGCGTTGATATTGTCGACCGGATATCGACATGCTTCTAAAGTCACTTCAAGCCGTTCGAACTCAAGAGTTTCACCAACGCTCATACTAAAGTTATTTACGGCACCGGTTATTCTGTCTAAGCCACGCAAAATCGCGCCGGTACCAATATCCGAATTCGCCTGACGCTCGGTCGAAAAATTAAATTCCGGCATTTCCACAATGGAGCCAAGGGTTGTTTCCTCAATGGTTGGCAAAGTCTCTTGCGTGATTTGCGCCATAGCCAAGGAAGGCAGGAATAGAAGTGGTAGAACTCTACTCTTCATCGCCCGTCCCCGAGGCAAATTTTAGCAGCAAATTCATCAAACTAACCGAGCCTTGGGTGAATTCAAACTCCTGCCCGGCCTCCAACATATAGTCCGACCCTCCAGGGGTTAGTTCGAGGAAATTACCACCCAACAAGCCATCTGATGCAACTTTGGCCTCACTATCCTCGGGGATTTCTATGTCTGAACGCACGGTAAAAGTTGCGATCGCTCTATAGGTGACGCTATCAAGTTTTAATTTGGTGATTGTTCCAACCTGCACACCGGCCAAATGTACTTCACCACCAATATTGAGCCCTTCAGCACTTCCGAAACTCGCATTCAGCTCGTAGGCATCAGACCCGGTTGAGAAACCTGTGCTTTGGCCGGCATATACCAAAAATGAGACAGCCACCGCAACGACAGCGGCTCCGATCACCGATTCTGAGATATGGTGTGCCATGCTTCACCCTATTCCGGCTGCCACGCCTCGTAGTCCGAATAGGAAACGCTATCGGCCATCAAGCTACCCTTCGGATGATAGGCCTCTTTGGTTCCGGTCGGATTTGGCGCGCTTGGCTTTTCCCACCCCTTGTGAGGCAATGGGTTATCACCGGGGCGATTGTCAAATGTATAATGCAGCCAGCCATGCCACATGGCAGGAACGCGCGAACCTTCAATCGGTCCATTATAGATGACCCAGCGCTTTTCACCGTTAGTGTAATACTTATTTCCTAGCTCGTCTTCACCCACTAGCTTCCCGTGGCGCCAAGTAAATAGCCGCGTTCCGATGGTTTGATTGTTCCACCATGTCAGCAAGGAGAGGATAAATTTCATGTGTTTGCTCCACTTAAGAGGCTGAGGCCTGCTCGTTGCTGTCTGCATATATCAACAGTGGCTCGCCGTCACCCGTAATTGCTTCTTCATTGACCACAACTTCTTCAACGTTATCGAGTCCCGGCAGGTCAAACATTGTATCGAGCAGGACTTCTTCGAGGATAGAGCGCAAGCCGCGTGCCCCCGTTTTACGTTTTATCGCACGATTGGCGATTGCGATGAGCGCTTCCGGAGTAAACGTTAGCTCGACATGCTCCAGTGCAAACAAACGCTGGTATTGCTTAACCAAGGCATTTTTCGGCTCGGAAAGGATTGTAACCAGTGCGTCTGCGTCCAAATCCGTAAGCGTCGCAATCACCGGCAGACGGCCAACAAATTCGGGGATCAAACCGAATTTCAAAAGGTCTTCAGGTTCAAGGTCCTTAAACACTTCGCCTATGTTGCGGGTCTCGTTGTCACGCACGTCAGCGCCGAAACCAACGGCTGAACCTTTGCCGCGCTGGGAAATTATTTTGTCAAGCCCAGCAAAGGCACCACCGCAAACAAACAGGATGTTGGTGGTATCTACTTGCAAAAACTCTTGCTGAGGGTGCTTTCGCCCGCCTTGTGGCGGCACGGAGGCCACTGTGCCTTCCATGATTTTGAGCAAGGCTTGCTGGACGCCCTCGCCCGACACATCCCGTGTAATCGACGGATTTTCCGCCTTGCGGGAAATTTTATCCACCTCGTCGATATAGACAATGCCGCGCTCGGCACGCTCAACATTATACTCGGCGGCTTGTAGCAGCTTGAGGATGATATTTTCGACATCTTCCCCCACATACCCCGCTTCGGTCAGTGTGGTGGCATCTGCCATCGTAAATGGAACATCCAGCGTGCGCGCCAGCGTTTGGGCCAGCAAGGTTTTGCCGCAACCGGTTGGCCCGATCAGCATGATGTTTGATTTAGCCAGTTCGACTTCACCGTCTTTTCCGGCATGTTCAAGACGTTTATAGTGGTTATGCACCGCAACCGACAGCACACGCTTGGCAACTGCTTGGCCAATAACATAGTCATCCAATACCGCGCAGATCTCCTTCGGCGTCGGCACGGAATCGGAGGATTTGATCTGGCTGGATTTGCTCTCCTCGCGGATGATATCCATGCAAAGCTCGACACATTCATCACAGATGAAAACAGTTGGCCCCGCAATCAGCTTTCGAACCTCATGTTGGCTCTTGCCACAAAACGAGCAATAGAGTGTGTTTTTACTATCCGACCCGGCTGATTTGGTCATGGCATTCTCCTGCCCAAAAAATCTTTTGCGTCTGCTTCAACAGAACATCACTCAGCGCCCGAACACAAGCCCAAACGCTTATTTAACCACGATCGCGGCTATTCTTCGCTCTCGTCGCTGCGCTTCTGGACGATCTCGTCAACAATACCCCATTCAAGCGCTTGCTCGGCAGTCATAAAGTTGTCACGGTCAAGCGCTTGCTCGACATCGGCCATATCTTTGCCCGTGTGCTTAACATAAATCTTGTTAAGACGCTCTTTAAGCTCCAGAATTTCCTTGGCGTGCAGCGCAATATCGGAGGCTTGTCCCTGAAAACCGCCTGAAGGTTGGTG
>DFBP01000150.1:8074-10291 GCA_002366685.1 Rhodobacterales bacterium UBA3077
AGGAAAAGCAGCTGCGCTACAATGATCGTGGCCATCTGGTCTTCGACCTGACCAGAAACAAAGATAATCCGCTCCTTGAGCATACGCGAAAATATATCGTAGCGAACAGATCCGCGTGCGGTTGTCTCCTCCACGCTTGGGATAACAAAACCGGTTTCATTCATCATTGGGTTAAACATGCGGCCTAGCCTTTCAAACATATCGAATTCTTCTAATGCGAATTCGTTTCCTAATGGTTTAATCTTTGCGCGAAGGAGCTTCAAGGCCCGTTCAGACAAGTTTATGTGCAAGGGTGTTTATTATGTGACAATCTCACGATAAGCTTTACGCTACGATTTTGGTATTTAGACAAAACCGGTTGGATTAATGTATTCTATTTCAAGCCAAAAAGACACAATTACCTTTGAACGGACTCTTGTTCTCAAAAAGGACGGGATTTTACCTGCGGGAAACCTGGTCAGCAAAGCCAGCATTGACATCGGCGTTGATCTTAAGTCTTCCGAAGGCCGTGATATTGTCAGCAAATTTGACAGCCTTTTTAACGGAAAAATCTCCGGAAAAGTCAAAAAGCAGGATGACCGTATCCACAAAGTGCGTGACCAACTGGCAAAATGGGTGCATTTGGGCGAATCAGAAAACAAGATCAAACAATATGCGGACACCCAACAAGAAGACATCATCCGCGACTGGAACCAATTCATGCGCGTTGATATCAAGCGCGCCGCAACAGATGCTGTTGAAGATTCCCTCAAGAAATCCAAAATCAATTTCGACGACCTAAAGCTCAAATTCTCAAGCATTGATCTTAAAGACAACGATATGGAATTTTTGACCGGCGTTCTGGATATACCCGGCCGTGGAGGTCAGGGCCGTNNGGCGTGGTACGTGGCGGCTGGGAGCGAAACGTGAAGCTGCTCAAACAAGCCACTCAGGATGCAAATTCCGTCCAGAAAAACCTTGCGGCGATGCGTAAAGCAACCAATGGAATGAACGAGCGGCTAACCCGTATGAAAAAAATCTCTGATGGTGCCAACAAAATATCCATCCAAAGCGATAAAGGCGTTGATATCGTGATGGGGGCTCTTGCCAAGCATCATAAAGTCGCCAAGCTAAATGATCAGGACAAGGTCGTGATCATTGCCAACAAGGCGCTCTCAGCTTTTAACGGGGCAAAAAAAGAAAGTAAGGAAACCGTCGTCACCTCGGACACCGCTCGCTTGGAGGTGGTATTGGGTGATATTTCAAAGCTACTAACCGAAGCGGAAAAACTGAGCATAAGTAGCACCGAGGATTTTGCATCTGCGACACGCGCCAATAACAAGGCCTCCAACAACGCCAAAACGGGCGAAGATGCCGTAACTGCCGCCCTTAAGGAATTGAAACTACAATCTAAAATGTAGATTGCTAACTAGTTTTCGGTCGAATCACCTAAACAAAAAGGCCCCGCAAAACGCGAGGCCTTTTAAAAACGTTTGCGACGATAAATTACTCTTCGTCGAGCGCTTCAATGGCTTTCTGAAGGTCTTCTTTGGATACTGATTTTTCAGAAACCTGAGCCAGTTCCAGAATGTAATCCACCACTTTGTCTTCATAAAGCGGCGCACGCAGCTGCTGCTGGGCCTGCTCATTTTTCTGAATGAATTCAAAGAATTCACGCTCTTGGCCCGGGTATTGGCTGGCGGAGTTAAACATCGCCTGCTGCATTTCCTCGTCTGTCACGACGATCTCGTTTTTGTTGCCAAGTTCAGCCAACAAAAGACCGAGGCGCACGCGGCGCTCAGCCAGAGAGCGGTGCTCATCGGTGGTTTCGATTTCAGGGTGATCGTGGCCCTGCACGTCAGGGTTTTCTTCATGCCACAAAGTGTGGGCAATGGAAGCGCCTTCGGCTTCAACGAGGCTTGGGGGCAGATCAAAGTCAAACATTGTGTCGAGCTTGTCCATCAGGCCGCGCTTGATCACGGTACGGGCCGCACCTTTGTATTCATCCGCCAAGCGCTCGGAAACCTGGGTCTTCAACCCGTCGAGGTTTTCAGCCCCATAGCGGGTGGCCAGCTCGTCATTGATTTCAGCAGGCTTGGGCTCGTTCACCGATTTCACGTTACAAGTGAAAACAGCGTCTTTGCCTTTGAGGTTCTCGGCCTGATACTCAGCCGGAAAGGTCACCTTCACTTCAACTTCTTCGCCTTCTTTGGCGCCAACAAGCTGCTCTTCAAAGCC
>DFBP01000016.1:0-336 GCA_002366685.1 Rhodobacterales bacterium UBA3077
TAGGGCGTGTTTCGAGCTGCAGTTGATCTATGCAACAAGGCCAAATTAAAGCCCAAATCAGGCTCTGCCGCAAAGTTTTTCAGCGATTGATAGAGGGCCAGCAACTCTGCCTTTAACCGCCGCATCTCGGCATTTTGATCCACACCTACTGTGGTTTTCTTGGCAGGCTTAGAATAAGTAGCTTTCCACGTGGAAAGCGACTTAGTGCAGATACCCAGCCGCTCAGAAACCTCACTGTGTTTGGCCACTGCAGCGGCGATGATCGCGCTCAGCTGGCTCAATATGCGTGTGCTCCCGGCACTGTCACATAATTAAATTATTTCTGTAATAAGTGCG
>DFBP01000016.1:347-14189 GCA_002366685.1 Rhodobacterales bacterium UBA3077
GAGATGATTCTGAACGTGCGTGGGCTAACCAAAAAATTCGGTACTAATACAGCAGTGGACGACGCTTCTTTTGCGCTGGAAAAGCCGCAGATGATTGGGATCATCGGGCGCTCCGGTGCGGGGAAATCAACTGTTTTGCGGATGATCAACCGGATGACCGACGCCACCAATGGTGTGGTTGAATTTGAAGCCCGCAATATTCTGGCGCTAAAAGGCCGCGAAAAACGCGCTTGGCAAGCCGATTGCGCGATGATTTTCCAGCAGTTTAACCTGATTCCGCGGCTGGATGTGATGACCAACGTGCTAATGGGCCGGTTGATCGACCACTCAGCCGTTGGCTCGATATTGCGCCTTTTCACCCGTGACGAGCGCCTTGCCGCGCTCGCTGCGCTTGATCGCCTAGGCATCGCAGACCACGCTATGAAGCGGGCCGAGGCGCTTTCCGGTGGTCAACAGCAGCGCGTTGCCATTGCCCGGGCGCTGGTGCAGGACCCCAAAATGATCCTTGCGGATGAGCCCATTGCCTCGCTGGACCCGATGAACGCCCAGATCGTGATGGAAGCGTTACGCAACATCCACGAGCAGGATGGCCGCACGGTTATTGCTAACCTGCACACACTTGATACCGCCCGTACCTATTGCGACCGCGTTATCGGGATGCGCGACGGAGCGATTGTGTTTGACGGGCCGTCTGAGCAGTTGACGGAAGACACTGCCCGCGAAATTTACGGCGCTGGAGAGGAATTTAACGAGGCTGCGACCTCTACTTCCATTAACGCCATTCAGGATACCACACAGCAGCTTGTGGCTGTGGGTTAAACGCCCGCTTGGGCAAACCAGCCCCGATTTCGGGGTGACTTCATCTCAAAGGAAACTCTGATGAAATTATCTACTTTGCTTACCATTACGGCTGCATCATTCACTGCCGTGACGCCTGCATTTGCCGGCGGCCATGCAATCACCGAATTCCGCATTGGTTTATTGGGTGGCGAAAACGAATCCGACCGTCTTGCCAATAACGAATGCCTAATCGACCGCTATGAAGCCCTTCTGGGTGTGCCGGTAAAATTGTTCCCGGCGGCTGACTATGCCGGTGTCATTGAGGGCCTTTTGGGCGGCACACTTGATTATGCGGAGCTGGGTTCTTCGGGCTATGCCGCCGTATATCTGGAAGACCCGGATGCGGTTGAGCCTATCGCAACCACTGTTCAACTGGACGGCGCGACCGGCTACCACTCGGTTCTGATTTCTCGCGCTGATAGCGATATTGACACATTGGACGACATGGCGGGCAAAGTGCTTGGCTTTGCTGACCCTAACTCGACCTCCGGCTATCTTGTGCCCTCCGTTGCCCTGCCAGAGCAAGGTTATGTGATCGAAGATTTCTTCGGTTCAACCGTATTCTCCGGCGGCCACGAGCAAAACGTGCTTGCGGTTATGAATGGCGATGTTGACGGCGGCGTAACCTGGACTTCCGGCGTTGGCGAATGGGAAGAAGGTTTTACTTCCGGCAACTTGCGCAAAATGGTTGATAAAGGCTTGCTCGACATGAACGACCTGCAACTGCTTTGGACATCGCCGATTATTCCAAACGGCCCGCTTGTTCTGCGCTCAACTCTGCCGCAAGATATTAAAGACATCGTAACGGCGTCAATGATGGCCATGCCTGAGGATGACCCAGAGTGTTTCTATGCTGCGCAAGGCGGCGAATTCGCTGGTCTGGTTGAGGTAGACGAAGCCTTCTACGCAACCATCATCGCGGCGCGTAAAGCCAAAATCGAAAACAACAATTAAGTTGTAAAATTTAAGCGCACCCCTTCCTCCCGAGGGGTGCGCTTTTATGTGTAGGAGCCGTTAAATGTCCGAGACGCTTGCAACCGCCAATATGGCCGCCCAATACGAAATCATGGAGCGGCGGCGCCGCGTTTATACCGGGCTATTGCTGATTTTGCTGCTGGTAATGCTGATCGGCGGGGTGCGGATTGCGGAAGAAGCCAACTCTGGCTCTATCCTATCCGGCTTGCCCAAAATTTTGGATTATCCGTCTGATATCCTGTCGCAGGCTTATACACGGGGCTGGGGATTTTGGCTTATTCCGTTTGAGGTTCAGCATGCCGATAACGGTATTCAGCACACCTATTTCTATTATTTGATAGAGACCATTAACATGGCTGTGGTCGCGACTATTTTCGGGTTTGCGTTTGGTGCCGTGATCTCGATCCTTGCCTCGCGTAATCTGGTTAAAAACCAGATGATCGTTTGGGTGACGCGGCGGTTTACCGATATTTCGCGGGCTTTCCCGGAGATTGTGATCGCGCTGTTTTTGATCTTTATTTTTGGTAAAAACCCGATTGCGGCCGTGGCGGCGATTGCGTTTCATACTACGGGTGCTTTGTCGAAAATGTTTTCGGAAGTAAACGAAAACGCCGATATGAAAGCCTGGGAAGGGCTGGAGGCATCGGGTGCCAGCTGGATCCAGAAAATCTGGTTCGGCATCATCCCGCAGGTTTGGCCGAACTGGATCAGCTACGGGCTGTTGCGGTTTGAGATCAACGTACGGGCCTCAGCGATTTTGGGGTTTGTCGGCGCGGGTGGCTTGGGCCAGCAGTTCAAAACCTTTGTGGATTGGAAATTTGGCGCGGATATCGCTTCGATTATCTTGATCCTTATTCTGACCATTGTGACCATCGATATTCTGTCCACATGGGCACGCCGCCGGTTCATCGGCAAAGTCGCGCATTAATAGAGGGCCTGACATGACAAGTTCTACCAATTATGAAACACTGGCTACGGCGTATCCCGAGGCGATCAACCCAAACCGCCGCAAGCAAATGATGTGGCTTGGCGGGTTTTTCGGGCTTATCGGGTATTTTGCCTATATCTGGGTGGCCTTTGATATTTCGGGCGCGTTTGCGCGGGCTAGTATGGATCGCGCTACGCTTCTGGCTTTGGATTCCTACGCTTACAAGCACCATGTGGAACTGTCGCTGCGCACCGGTGAGGTGATGGTGAACCTAGAGGGCAACCGCCGCGCTGCATTTGATGAGTTTCCGGATTGGGTGGTGGCCGATGATGGCTTTACCAGCGTTGATATGGGGCAGGGCTACCGCGCCGAACTGGCGTTGGGTTTCATGCGCATATACCGTGATGGCGCGCTGATCGTTGAAACAGCACCGGGCCCGGATGGCCCTCTGCTGCAAAGCGAGGCGCTTGGCTGGATGAAAGTGGCCCCCAATAAAATTGAGGGTCGCCCTGATTCCTATGTGCGTTTTATTGTCACCAAATCCAAAATTACGTTGCAGCGCTATACAACCGGCTGGGAAAATTTCTGGTTTGACAATGGCTCGCCGCTGCACGGGACCAGCATTTGGGCTGCCATCGGGCTGACTATTTCCGGCGAGCAGGTTGACCCAACACAATCAAACCTATCACTCGTGAGTTCAGAGATTTGGGGCAATCAGGAGTGGCAGCACGGGCAGGTTTGGTATGCAATGCTGATCACCATTCTGATGGCATTTTGCGGGACGGTTCTGGCCGCGATCACGGCGCTGCCACTTTCCTTTATGGCGGCGAACAACATCAACCCGATGTGGTTTTTGCGCGGCGCGGTGAAGCGGGTGTTTGACTTTTTGCGCGGCGTTGACGCGCTGATTTGGTCGCTGATCTTCATCCGCGCCTTTGGGCTCGGGCCGCTTTCGGGTATTCTGGCGCTGTGGTTCACCGATACCGGCACCTTCGGGAAGCTCTTTTCAGAAGCCATCGAGAACGCCGATAAAAAGCAGATCGAGGGCGTAAGTTCGGCGGGTGCAGGGGCTGTGCAAAGCACGTGGTTTGGCGTGGTGCCGCAAATCCTGCCGGTGTTGATTTCCCAAACGCTTTACTTTCTTGAATCCAACACTCGCTCGGCTACGGTCATCGGCATGCTGGGTGCCGGGGGGATCGGCCTTAAACTGGCAGACGCTATGCGCACCGGGCAGGATTGGGAAAACACCATGTATATCATCTCGCTGATAATCGCGGTGGTGATTATTATGGACAATTTCTCTGGTTGGCTGCGCACCCGCCTGATCAAAGGCCAGGAAAAGAGCGCGTTATGAAGCCTAAACTTTCAGAATCGCCCCTGATCCACGAAGGCGCAAGCGTTCATAACTGTGCGCTTGGCCGCTTTGTTGAAATCGGCAGTCAGTCGCGCCTAAACGAAGTGACCATGGCGGACTATGCCTATTGTGACCGGTTTGCCGATATCGCCTATACCAAGGTTGGAAAATTCGCCAATATCGCGGCAATGAGCCGGGTTAATCCCGGCAACCACCCGACATGGCGCGCCAGCCTGCACCATTTTATGTATCGCGCCTCAGCCTATTGGGAAGACAGCCCCGACGAGGAAAGCTTTTTCCAGTGGCGGCGTGACCATGATTGCGAACTCGGGGCGGATTGCTGGATCGGCCACGGGGCGATTGTGCTGGCGGGGCGTAAGGTTGGCACTGGCGCCGTGGTTGGGGCTAACGCCGTGGTGACTAAAGACGTGCCGGATTACGCTATCGTTGCTGGCAACCCAGCAACGATTATCAAAATGCGTTTCCCTGACACGGTTGCCGAGCGGCTGTTAGCGCTCAAATGGTGGGATTGGGAGCACGAAGCTATACGGCGCGCATTGCCAGATTTTCGGCAGATGGACGTGCTTGCGTTTTTGGACAAGTATAGCGGTTGAAATTTATTCAGCCGCGATACTCAGCGCTGCGCCAGAGCGGGCAAACCGAACCCCGGCTTTACCCGAAAGCGCCGCCAACCGACCGTTAGAAATGGTTGCTTCGATCGCCCTCGTTTCAGGGTTGAGCACCACTAAATCGGCACGTGTGCCGTCATCCAATCGTCCGCGATCATCAAGGCCAAGGATTTTTGCCGGGTTGGACGAGATCAAGGCCCAGGCGCGCTCAAATGGTAAAACGCCTTTGTCTGCCAGCGCCCAGGCCGCCGCCTGCATGGCTGGATAATAATAGTCAGAAACCAGCGCGTCACAAAGGCTGGCTTCCACCAGCCCCTGCGCGGCGATGTTGCCCGATTGCGACCCGCCGCGCATGATATTCGGCGCGCCCATCAAAATAGGGTTACCAAGCGTTTTGGCTTGCTCAGCGGCCTCTAACGTAGTTGGGAATTCGCAAATATCTGCGCCTAGGCCAGCGAAATAACTGCGAGTTGCGGCTGTTTTATCATCGTGAGAACCAAGCCGTACACCGCGCTCAGCCAGGGCTTTGGATATCTGCTTCAAGCTGCCCTCAACCTCAAAAGCATTTCCCAGCATCTTTTCAAGAATGGCGGCATGCTGGCGCGGTGTACGGCCGGCTTCAGCGGCGTATCCCGCAAATCCGAGCGGGGCGGTGGCTTGTGCGTTGGCGGCATCGTTAATGTGATTATTGAACACAAGGTATTTAACGCCAAAGTCGAGCAGGGTCTGCAACAGGGCGCTCGCTGGCGCAATCATGTGGGTTTCGTAACGGAGCTGAAACTGGATATCGACAAGGCTCTGGGTCTTGTAACCTGACCAAACCTTCAAAAGTTCGGTAGCATATTCTGGCCCGCGCCGCCCGCCAAGCCAAGACCAGCATTGGGCGAATATCGCGGTGGTAACTCCATTGGCTGCCAGTTCAGCATCTGCATTTTTAAGGCCGATCAATTTATCGATATAGACATTCTGGCGAGGCTGAAGATGGCGCTCAAACCCGTCACCGTGCAAATCTATAATACCGGGTAGGATGTAATATCCGCTTAGATCAACCTCCGAAAAAGGGCCGTTGCAAATTTTTCTGTTTGCGATGGATATTTCATCTTTTTCGAGGCGGTTATCCCGTAGGACCAAAGCTCCAGTTAAGCGTAGCGGTGGTAGGTGTGGCATCAAAGTCTCCTGCTTATGGCGACTCTTTAACCATTGTTATACACAGTTTTATGACACCGGTGCCAAGATTTATCCCTCAACAACCAGCTGCGCTCGATCGGCATGAAACCACGAGCGGCCATACTCCACGGGCCGCTTTTCAGCATCGATATTTAACCCGACAGTTCGCAAAATCGGAGACCCTTCCGGCACGTGCAAAACCCGGGCCACCGTGCCCTCGGCGCGCTTGGCGGTGAGCTTTGTCCAGTCGCGGCTGTAATCCGAAACACCATTTTCCGCTAAGGCTTTTGTCACCGAAGCGCATTTGCCCAAGCTCTTAATCATATCTGGCAAGCGGCTGGCTGGAAATATCGACCGCGAATAGCTAAACGGTGCTTTGTCAACGATGCTCACCGCCTCGAATACGTGCACAAGCGCCCCTTCAGGCAGGTGCAAGGCTTGGGCTTCGACCCGAGAGGCTGCGATAGTTTCCAACCGCAAGATTTCTCTGTGAGAATTGAGGCCGGCACCCAAAAGGTTCTGGCTGAATCTTGTTTTGGCATTAAGCGGGTAGTTCACCATCGTCTGGCTAACGTAAGCGCCGGACCCCTGACGCACATAAATCGCGCCTTCGTTTGAAAGGGCGGCCAGCGCGCGGCGAATGGTGTGGCGATTTACATCAAAGCGCATTGCCAACGCGGCCTCGGTCGGCAATTTTTCCCCTTTGGGGTAATGGCCGGAGCCAATATCCTTGATCAGGGTTTCATATATTTGCTGCCAGATCGCGAGCTTCTTCATAGGGGTTCTCTTCATAAAATCGTCATAATAGCTTTGTGTATTAGTCATCATCCGCAAATAAATATTTGTCTAGTTATCTAGCGGTATAGACAAATTTGAAGGATGTCTAGTTTTGAATGAAATGAGCGAAATTAACGCACGCAAGGGCTGGATGGAATCCCTTGCCAAGGCACCGTCGGCTGTGCTGGCACAAGCTTGGCAGCAAGCCAGCCTAGCCGACGAATTTGAGTGGCTGCGCGCCCCTGAAACCGGCACTGTTATGGTGCAGGGTGCCACAGGCGGCACCGGGGCAGCGTTTAACCTGGGTGAAATGACTGTGACCCGTTGTGCGGTGCGCTTGGCAGATGGCAACATTGGCCACGCTTATATTGCGGGGCGGGATCGTAAAAAAGCCGAGATAGCCGCACTGTGTGATGCTTTGATGCAAACCGAAAGTGCCGCCGCCGTACGACGCAAAATTATTAATCCGGTTGACGAGGCAAGGCGCGCGCTTAGGGCGAGCAAAGCCGGGAAAGCCGCGGCCACCAAAGTTGACTTTTTCACTTTGGTGCGAGGAGAAGATTGATGCAAAATCCATCAGTAACCGGCGGGTTTTTAGATGCAGCCCGCGACTCCGCGATTGCGTTTCGCGCAGCGCTTGATGCTATGGCGCGGCCGGGTAAAATATCGGAGGTAAGCGGTGCTGTTCCGCCAGCCCCGTTGTCGGTGGCAGCAGGTACACTGTTGTTAACGCTCTGCGACCCGGAAACACCTGTTTGGTTAGGCGGGGCCTTTGCTAATGATGCGGTTGTAGCATGGTTGCGTTTTCATACCGGTGCCTCCGTTGTTTCGAACCGAAAAGAAGCCATGTTTGCACTTGGCACTTGGGTTGACCTTTTTCCGATCCATGATTTTCCGATCGGCACTCCCGAATACCCGGATCGTTCGGCAACGTTGATCGTCGAGCGGAAAACACTGGATGCCGCTGGCATAACCCTTACGGGGCCCGGCATAAAAACCACGGCGGCACTGTCGTTGCCGGATATAGAGGCGTTTCAGAATAACGCGGGGCTTTTCCCGCTTGGTTTGGATTTCTTCTTTACCTCCGGCAGTCGCGTGGCTGCACTGCCCCGCACAACAAAGCTGGAGAGCTAAAATATGTATGTTGCTGTAAAAGGTGGCGAAAAAGCCATTGATAACGCCCATGCCTGGCTGGGTGAAATGCGCCGGGGTGATACGGAGGTGGCCGAACTGACGGTTGCACAAATCCGCAACCAGATGGCGCTGGCGGTGGATCGCGTGATGGCGGAAGGTTCGTTATTTGACCCCGATTTGGCGGCATTGGCTATCAAACAATCGCGCGGTGATCTGATCGAAGCTATTTTTCTGATCCGCGCCTATCGCACGACCTTGCCGCGTTTTGGTGCGAGCGCCCCGATCAAAACCGAAAACATGGCCTGCATGCGCCGGATTTCGGCAACCTTCAAAGATGCCCCCGGCGGGCAAGTGCTTGGCCCAACCTTTGACTACACCCACCGCTTGCTGGATTTTAAACTGGCGGCAGAGGGAGGGGTTGAAACGGCTCCGAAATCCGAAGCGGATACGGATGAATTCAAACCCCATATCACCTCTTTCCTGAATCAAGAGGGGCTGATTCAGCAAGAACCAACGTCTGATGCACGGCCTTCGGACCTGACGCGCGAGCCAATGGAATTGCCTGCCTCACGCGCGCTGCGCCTGCAAGCGTTGGCGCGCGGCGATGAAGGGTTTTTGCTTGGCATGGGCTATTCAACCCAGCGCGGCTATGGCCGCAACCATGCTTTTGTAGGCGAGTTACGCATTGGCGATGTGGCGGTTGAGCTAGATATCCCCGAACTTGGGTTTGCGATTGAAATAGCGGATATCGAAGTCAGCGAATGCGAAACGGTGAACCAGTTTGCCGGCTCAAAAACCGAGCCACCGCAGTTTACCCGCGGCTATGGGCTGGTTTTTGGGCAATCGGAGCGCAAAGCGATTTCGATGGCGTTGGTAGACCGTGCCCTGCGCTGGAAAGAGCTGGGTGAAGACAACCCCGGCACACCGGCACAGGACGAAGAATTTGTGCTTTATCACTGCGATAACATTCAAGCGACCGGCTTTGTCGAGCATATCAAACTGCCACATTACGTAGATTTTCAGGCCGAGCTGGAGCTTGTCCGCACGCTTCGAAAAGAAGCAACCGAGGCCAACGCCGCAAAGGAGGCCGCTCAATGAGCACCGAATATAATTTCGCCTATCTGGACGAGCAAACCAAACGCATGATCCGGCGTGCCTTGCTGAAAGGTGTGGCGATCCCCGGGTATCAGGTGCCTTTTGCCAGCCGGGAAATGCCAATGCCTTATGGTTGGGGCACCGGTGGGGTGCAGGTGACTGCCGCCTGCCTTAAGCCCGACGACACGCTAAAAGTGATCGACCAAGGTGCGGATGACACTACCAACGCGGTTTCCATCCGCAAGTTTTTTGAAAAAACGGCGGCGGTGGCGGTCTCCGAAAAAACCGAAGAGTCGACGGTCATTCAGACCCGCCACCGCATTCCGGAACAAGACCTGACCGAAGATCAAATTCTGGTCTATCAAGTGCCAATCCCGGAGCCGCTGCGTTTTTTGGAGCCTCGCGAGACCGAAACCCGCAAAATGCACGCCCTAGAGGAATACGGCCTGATGCACGTAAAACTATATGAAGATATAGCCCGGCACGGCCGCATCGCGACCTCTTATGCTTACCCGGTTAAGGTTGAGGGCCGCTATGTGATGGACCCGTCGCCGATCCCGAAATTTGACAACCCGAAAATGGAAATGGCCGCACTGCAATTGTTTGGGGCTGGCCGCGAACAACGTATCTATGCGGTGCCGCCCTATACCAAGGTTGTTAGCCTTGATTTTGAGGACCACCCGTTTGAAAAAGGCGGTGCGCCGCAGGCTTGTGGGCTTTGCGACGCGCATGACGCTTACCTTGACGAAGTTATCATGGATGACGCTGGCACGCGCATGTTTGTTTGTTCCGACACCGATTATTGCCGCATGCGGCGCGAGGCCGGCCATATCGGCGAAATGGGTGTGCCATTGGCGGAGGACGCCGCATGAACCCGCTTTTGAAAGTCGAGAACATCTCGAAATATTATGGCAGTCGTCTTGGCTGTAAAGACGTGAATTTTGACCTGTACCCTGGAGAAGTGCTCGGCATTGTCGGAGAGTCCGGTTCCGGAAAATCCACTTTGCTGAACTGCCTTGCCGGGCATCAGGAGCCTGACACCGGCAAGGTGGTTTTTGATACGCGCGCTGATGGGCCAAAAGACACGGTTACAATGTCAGAGCCCGAACGCCGGATGCTGTCGCGCACTGATTGGGCTTTTGTGCATCAAAACCCGCGTGACGGGTTGCGCATGGGCGTTAGTGCCGGTGGCAATGTGGGTGAGCGGCTTATGGCAGTGGGCGCGCGCCACTATGGTGACATTCGTGGCACGGCGGTTGATTGGCTCGATAAGGTTGAAATTGCCGAAGATCGCACCGACGACCGGCCATCGGAGTTTTCTGGTGGTATGCAGCAGCGGTTGCAGATTGCGCGAAATCTAGTCACTGGCCCGCGCCTGATATTTATGGACGAACCTACCGGTGGACTGGACGTTTCTGTGCAAGCGCGGCTGTTAGACTTGCTGCGCGGTTTGGTGCGTGAGCTTGGCCTTTCGGCGATTGTGGTGACCCATGACCTCGCCGTGGTGCGGCTGCTGGCAGATCGATTGATGGTCATGAAAGATGGCCGTGTGATTGAAACCGGCCTAACCGACCAAGTGCTAGATGACCCGCAACACGGGTATACGCAACTTTTAGTTTCTTCCGTATTGCAGGTATAACACAATGATTTCTATAGAAAATGTCTCCAAAACCTTCACGTTGCACAACCAAAATAGCGCCGTGATTCCGGTCATGGTCAACGCTAACTTGAGGGTTGCTGCGGGTGAATGTGTAGCCCTTACCGGGGCTTCCGGTGCTGGCAAATCTACGCTAATGCGGATGATTTATGGCAATTACCTGACGCAAGCTGGCAGAATAATCGTTGGTGAGCTGGATATTGTTACCGCGTTGCCGCGCGAAATATTGCAATTGCGGCGCGAAACCCTTGGCTATGTTAGCCAGTTTCTGCGAGTTGTGCCGCGGGTGGCAACGCTTGATGTTGTGTCTGAACCGATGCTGGCGGTTGGCGTCGCGCGTGACACCGCCCATGAGCGGGCGCGCGAGCTGCTAACGCGCCTGCGTATTCCTGAACGGCTGTGGCTGCTTTCGCCACTCACGTTTTCGGGCGGTGAGCAGCAGCGTGTAAACATCGCGCGCGGATTTGCGCATGAATATCCGGCAATGCTTCTGGATGAACCAACCGCCAGCCTTGATGTAGCCAACCGCGAAACCGTGCTGTCTTTGATCGAAGAAGCCAAGCAGCGCGGCGCGGCTATTATCGGTATTTTTCATGACGAAGCCGCACGTAAACGGGCTTGCGATCGGCAGATTGATGTGTCCGTCTACACTCCGAGGGCTAGCTAGATGGCCGGCACACTGATCCCCGTTGTTGGCCCTTCGGGCGCCGGCAAGGACAGTTTAATCGATGCAGCCCGCATTGCCCGCCCCGATATTTTCTTTCCAACGCGGGTCATAACCCGCCCCGCCGGTGCGGGCGGCGAGGTTTTTAAGGGCGTTGATGTGCCGTTTTTCCAGGAATTGGCAGGTAAAGGCGCATTTTCTTTTCACTGGCAAGCCCACGGGCTGTTTTACGGTATCCCCGATGATATCACGGGGGCTCTTGATACGGGCCAACATGTTATTTTTAACAGCTCACGCAGTATTCTGAGTCTGGTGCGCCAAATGTATGAGCGGGTGCAGATAATCGTCGTAACCGCGCCGGCTGATGTGCTGGCGGCCCGGTTAGTGGCGCGTGGACGTGAGTCCGCGGATGACATTGCCAATAGGCTGAGGCGTGCAGATTATGCAGCGCCAAAAGGTGCCGATGTTTCGATTATTCAAAACAGCGGCACGCTAGCGCAGGGTCAAGCGGCCTTTCTGGCCGCTCTCCCAGCTAGCCTTTTAGCGCAAAACGCTTGAGAATATGAAAATCCTCGTTACCATTTTGGCAAAACAAACAAACTTCGTTGATCGGCAATCCTTCGCTCAACATTGGCCCGACATGAGGTTGAAGGCAGTCAACCACGTTGGCGGCGACCTCGGGTGTCAATTGCCCCGTCAAGGTCAGGTGAAAGCGAAACGCGTCAAAAACATAAGGGTAACCCCACGCGCTCAGATTTTTTTCCTGTGCATCGCTCAGGTTTGCTATGCGTCGGCGGGCCAGCTCCGCATCGCTTGGCGGTGCTCTGAACGGGTCAAATCGCTGCACACAGCTTGCGGCGAGAGCGGCAAGTTCTGGGCTGGGCCTTGTTGGTGTGATGGCAACAAACCCGCCAAGAGAACGCAAACTAACCTGTTTTATCCGAAAGGCGGGCTGCTGACCGGCAAAGATTTCCAGATGGTCCTGAAGGCTGGCAACCGTTGTGCCTTTGGCCAGCTTGAACGGTGGTTTCAGCGTGCCGTGGAACCCGTATTTGCGAGGCGTGGCGGTGAGCTGAGCCACCGGAAGTGGCAAATCGGCAAAGCTCGGGTGCGCCACCCGGCGGCCTGCTTCGGCATCCCAACCCAACCACTGCGCGCCGAAATCCGACAGGCGCGAGCCAGCTTCAGGTGCGTAATACACCGCATATCTTACATCGTTTTCTATAAAATCAAATCCTTGGCTGCATTGCCAGTACTATCGCAGATAATTGTCACAAAAACACGACACAACTGTGGTTTCTTAGCAAAAAATCGGAGAAATAAATAATGGCTGAAAAATCGACAGGCCGTCAAATTCTGGCAAACGCAAAAGTTGTGCTTTTGGATGAGGTTATCCACGGCGGTGTTGCCATCGAGGACGGTAAAATAACCGAGGTTTTTTCACGCGCAGATCTGCCTTCAGGCGCGATCGATTGTCAGGGTGATTACCTTTGCGCCGGCCTCGTGGAGCTCCATACAGACAATCTTGAGCGCCACATGAGCCCCCGACCAAGCGTTGACTGGCCCCACGCGGCCGCCATCATGGCCCATGACGCTGAATTTGCCGGGGCGGGTATTACAACTGTTTTTGACGCAATGCGGGTTGGTTCGCTAACCTCAGGAAAGAGCAAATACAAAAAATATGCGCGCCAGATGGCTAACGAAATTCTGGATCTTCGGGAGCGCGAAGCGCTTCGGATTAGCCATTATTTTCATCTTCGCGCCGAAATTTGCTCGGAAACGATGGTTGAAGAAATGGCGGAATTCGGGCCGGAAGACCGCATTGGCATCGTCTCGTTGATGGACCACACGCCCGGCCAGCGCCAATTCGCAGATTTGCGCCAGATGCGGATATATATGCAAGGTAAATACGCCATGAACGACGATGCCGTCGATGAACACTTTGAGCACCTTAGGTCGATCAAAGCCAAATTTGGCGATGAAAATGAAACCGCAGCCGTTGCATATGCGCGTAGCTATGGCTCGGTTATTGCCAGCCATGATGATACCACACGGGATCAGGTTATCCAGTCTGCGAAACATGGCGTGCGGCTTGCAGAATTTCCAACAACAACTGAGGCCGCCCGCGTTTGCCACGAACAGGAGATATTGGTCATGATGGGTGCGCCCAACCTTTTGCGTGGCGGGTCCCATTCCGGCAACGTTGCCGCGAGCGCGCTGGTGGAGGCAGGGCTGCTCGATATCATGTCATCAGATTACGCGCCTTCCAGTCTGTTGATGTCTGCTACTCGATTGGGCGAAATGACAGGAAATATGGCTAAGGGGATCAAAACGGTAACCTACGCGCCGGCTCAGGCCGCGGGCCTTGATGATCGCGGCGAAATTGCCCTTGGCGCGCGCGCTGATTTGACCCGATTTACGCTTGTAGATGCCTTTCCACAAACGCGAGGCGTTTGGGTGCAGGGCAACCGTGTTGCCTAATCTGGATACGAAAATGAAAGGGGCTGTCCTAGATAGCCAATATTGGGGTTACTTCTGGGCTCTGGCTCGTGATGATCGACCTTGGATCGGGCAGGCCCCACCGGGGGTCGCCTTCACTTATGCACCGGGGCGCGGCGGCAA
>DFBP01000151.1 GCA_002366685.1 Rhodobacterales bacterium UBA3077
TCTTCTTCCAGAATCTGGTACCAGCGGGTGGCATCGAATTCTGCCTCGTCAACGATCATGGTGACCCCGTTGGTTAGAGGCGCGATGATCCCGTAAGAGGTTCCAGTCACCCAGCCGGGGTCGGCTGTGCACCAGTAGACATCCTTCGCATGAAGATCGAGCGCGATCCTGCCGGTAACATGGTGGGCAACCACCGCCCCGTGCACGTGCACCGCCCCTTTGGGTTTGCCGGTGGTCCCACTGGTGAAATGCAACAGGGCGGGGTCCTCTCGTTCCATCGGCTCGACTGCAAATTCCTCGGAAGCGGAAACCATCATATCAGGCAGATTATGCAGGTCTTCGTTGTTTTCCTCGCCGTCAATCAGCAGAATTTCCGTCAGATTTGGCAACTCGCCACGTAGGGCTGCAACCTTCCGCTTGTAAAGCCGCTTTGACGTAACCAGAAGTTTTGCATCACCAATTTCCATACGAGATTTCAAAGGTTCAGGTCCGAATGCCGAGAACAACGGGCAAAATACTGCGCCAGCCTTCATGGTGCCCAAAGCGGCGATATACAGTTCAGGCACACGGCCGAGCAGGGAATAAACACGCTCGCCCTTTTCAACGCCAAGTGTGCGCAGCACATTGGCAAAGCGGTTGCTTCTCTCGGCCAGATCAAGATAGGTATAATCGAACCGCTCGCCGTCTTTGGCAATCCAGCGCAGTGCAACCTTATCACCTTTGCCGTTTGCCACATGACGGTCGATAGCCTCATGCGCGATGTTTATCCTACCGTTCGGCAGCCCATCCAGAAGCCCCGCCGCCGTTTCCCAAGAGAAATTTGCAACCTCCTGCTGATAATCCCGCATGTTTGCTTGCGTTACCTGTTTCTCTGTTTTACGAATAAATTCTCCGGCCACTTTGCTACCCTCGGCTTTCTTATTCAGTAAGATATATTTTTTTACGCAAGACGAATGCTGCACCTTTTACGGGTTATCGTCGTTGACATGGATCAACGCCCTAGATTGCGTTGTGGGTGATAACTCGCGTCAGGATTATTAAATTTTAGAAATAAGGACAGAATGCTATGGGCCCGAGTCCGCTTGAACCGCTCTTCAATCCACGATCTATCGCTGTCTTTGGGGCAAGCGATTCCGGCCGCAGTGTAGGCTCCAAGCTTTTCGAAAATCTTCTGGATGGTGGATTTCAGGGCGAAATCGTCCCGATAAATCCTAAATATGACCAAGTTCGCGGTAGGCCGTGTTTTTCCTCTATCGATGAGATCGATAGTGATATCGACCTAGCTGTGATCGCAACACCGGCGGCCACAGTCGCAGACATCATACAGCAATGCGGTGAGGCCGGCATCCATAACGCGATAGTCTTGTCAGCCGGATTTGGAGAAACGGGCGACGATGGTAAGAAGCGTACTATAGAGCTTCTCGACGTTGCACGGCGTAGTGGCGTTCGCTTCTTGGGTCCGAATTGCGTCGGACTCGTCCGGCCATGGCTTGGCATGAATGCAACCTTTCTAAAATCGGTTACGCCGAAAGGTCGTCTTGCCGTAGTTTCGCAATCCGGCGCGCTTTGCTCCGCAATCTCGGATTGGGCTGAACCGCATCACCTTGGTTTTTCGGCGGTTGTTTCCCTCGGAAATTCAGCCAATGTTGATTTTGGCGACGTGTTGAACTTCCTCGCAACAGACGTAAATACCGATGCTATTCTTCTTTACGTTGAGGGTGTACGGGATGCCCGTTCGTTTATTAGTGCTTTGCGGGCAACAGCAAGATTGAAACCCGTCATAGTGCTGAAGGTTGGGCACCATAATCAGGGTTCGAAGGCGGCCCATACTCACACAGGAGCGTTGATAGGTTCGGATTCTGTCTTTGATGCCGCTCTGGAGAGGGCTGGAGCAGTCCGCGTCCAAACCTTCGGGCAGCTCTTTGCTGCGGCCGAGATTCTTTCTCCGAACCGGCGTTCTGGCGGCAATCGTCTGGGTATAATTACCAACGGTGGGGGTGCGGGTGTACTTGCTGCGGATCGCGCAGGGGATTTCCACATAGACCTTCCGATGCCGTCTGAAAAAACAATTGAGACATTAGACGCCATACTTCCTCCCTATTGGTCAAAGAGTAATCCGATTGACATTCTCGGCGACGCAAAGCCTGAAATTTTCAGTGCCGCCGTTAGTGCCAGTCTGAAAGACAGCAACTTTGATGGCGTTTTGGTGATGCTGACACCACAAGCGATGACCGAAGCAACGGATGCGGCAAAAGCTGTAATCGAAGCTGTTTCGATCAATACCAAAAAGCCGGTTCTGGCCTGCTGGATGGGAGAAACTTCGGTCAAGGAAGGACGTGATCTTTTAAGTGCAAACGGTTTTCCGGATTTCGCGACCCCGGAGCGCGCAGTTGAGGCGTTTTCCTATCTTGCCCAGCACCAGCGGAACCAAAAACTGGCGCTTGAGGTGCCCGAGCCGCTTTCCGATTTCGAGCCTTCTGACCTTGATGGTGCACGGATGATCATTGATGCTGCGCTGGCAGAAGGCCGCTCAATGCTTTCAGATACCGAGTCAAAGGCCGTTTTGCATGCCTTTCATATTCCCGCCAACATAACGCTGGAAGTAGATAGTTCTTCCAAGGCACTAATCACCGCCGAGACAGTTGGATTTCCGGTTGCGATGAAGATCAACTCCCCACAGATTACACATAAATCCGATGTTAATGGCGTGCGGATAAACATCATGAATGCCGCCGACGTAAAGTTGGCCTATCGCGAGATCACCAAAGCTGCCGAAATCATGCGGCCTGACGCTACAATCCTCGGTGTCACGGTTGAGCCGATGGCAAAAGTCGAGGATGCGCGCGAACTGGTTATAGGTGCGAGTCGGGACCCTGTTTTCGGTCCAACCATCCTTTTTGGCGCAGGTGGGACGATGGTCGAAATCCTGCAGGACAGTTCGGTCGCGCTTCCACCGCTAAACACGATATTGGCGGATCGTTTGATTAACCGCACAAAAGTTTCGCGCCTCCTCGCGGCTTTTCGGGACCGTCCCGCCGTGGACCGCTCGGCTGTTATCAATGTGTTGCTGCGCGTATCCGATCTTGTCAGCGAAATGCCTGAAATAGAGGAGCTTGATATAAATCCGCTTCTGGCTGGTCCGGAAGGCGTTATCGCTGTGGATGCACGTATTCGAATTGCCCGCCCACCCGCTAAGGTCGGACGGTATGACCATTTGGCGATTTCGCCTTATCCTCGCCATTTGGTACAAAACGGACACTTGGCAGACGGAACGCCCCTGATGATCCGTCCTATTCGCTCGGAGGATGCTGAAGGTGAACAGGCTTTTGTCAAAAACCTTTCGCCTCAAGCCAAGCAACTCCGCTTCATGGGGGCTCTGAACGAATTGTCGCCAAAGATGTTGGCGCAATTCACGCAGATCGACTACAGTCGTGAAATGGCGCTTGTTGCACTAACCATGGAAAATGGGAAATACGTACAGCAGGGCGTCGCCCGATATATCATTAATGCGGACAACGAGAGTTGCGAGTTTGCGATTGTTGTATCGGACAACTATCAAAATCAAGGTATAGGTACGCGGCTCATGAAGGCGTTGATCGATGCGGCGCGGTATCACAATCTAGATAAAATGGAAGGCTCGGTGCTTTCAAAAAATGCAGGCATGCTCCAGTTGATGAGCGAGCTTGGATTTTCGAAGCGACGTTCTGTCAGTGATAGTAGTATATTCCAAGTCGAGTACTGGCTATGAAAACCTGTTCAACAATAAATCGAGAAACAAAATGCTAGCAATTGTTTCGCATCCGGATTGCCTCGAACACGACGCTGGGCCATTTCATCCCGAGTCGCCTGATAGGCTTCACGCTATAAACAATCAAATTATCATGTCGGGTCTGGACTTTGTCATCCGTCATTTCGATGCACCGCTTGCCAGCCGCGAGCAGTTGGCCCTTGCACATGACCGGACCTATGTAGACCACGTATTCTCCGTTGCTCCTAAAGAGGGTTCGATTGAGTTAGACGGCGACACAGTGATGAACCCCGGTAGTCTTGACGCGGCCCTACGCGCGGCTGGAGCGGGGATTTTGGGCGTCGATCTTATTATGAAGGGTGAAGCTGGGCCAGTATTCTGCGCTATTCGCCCACCTGGGCACCACGCGGAACATGACAAGGCAATGGGGTTCTGCCTTTTCAATAACATCGCGGTAGCTGCCGCCCATGCGCTTAAAGTATACGGCTTTAAACGCATCGCAATTGTTGATTTCGATGTGCACCATGGTAACGGCACCGAGGATATCTTTAGAAACGATGAACGTGTGCTTTTCTGTTCGAGCTTCCAGCACCCTTTTTATCCCTATACCGGGCATGATTCCGACGCATCAAATCTGGTCGATGTGCCGTTGAAGGCAGGGACGGATGGGCCGGCATTTCGAAAGGCTATCAAGGAACACTGGCTGCCTGCGTTGGAAAGGTTCCGACCGCAATTCATTTTCATCTCGGCTGGATTTGACGCGCATGTTTACGACGAGATGTCGGGCCTACAACTTACGGAGGCAGACTACGGATGGATTACGGGCGAACTTCTTTCGATTGCGAAGAAGCACGCGGAGGGAAGGGTAGTGTCAATGCTCGAAGGAGGCTATGAGCCAGGCGCACTAGCTCGAAGCGTGGTCAGTCACCTCAAATCACTGCTGGACTAACGACCACCGGTTACTGGAAAAGTGAGTTACTTTCGAGCGAGGTTTTCCGCCGTCATGCACTCAAGCATGACGATCTCCATTCATCTTGCGCTCCATTGATGGATATGCACGTCCCTGCCGGAAGCTCCTTGCATAATTTTAATGGCCAGCGCCTCTTTCTCCGGTGTGAAAGTTCGCACCCACAGCAGAAGACCACCATGCTTCAACTGATTTTCGTAATATTCGGAATGCTGTTTTCCGACACGCCTTGCAAAAAGACTGCCGATTGCACCACCAGGTGCACCACCGATGACGGCTGCGGCGATTGATCCGGCCAAAGTGCTGGCAGGCGTTAAAAGCGCAGTCATCGCGATTACCGAGCCGACGAACATAAATCCACCGAAGATCGAACCTTCGAGTTCGCCCATCGCTTCTTCCGAGACAAAATTAGCCCGAGGTGCTTTGGGATCATCCTCTAACTCGGAGGCTTGCCAAAATCTCGACCCGAGTTTTTCCTTTACGGTGTCATCTCCAGCCAACAAACTGGTATCGAACCGGCTGAACCCGGCTATCCACAAATCATAAATGGCTTGCTGGAGAGATTCGACATCGTCGAAAACTCCCACCGCTTCGGGAACGTCGATCAAGTGCTCCGGTGTTTTGTTTTCCTCTTCTGACATTTCATTCTCCTTCAGTTATTTGTCTTGACCAGAAAAATCCGTGTCGTGCTTAATGTTTTTATTCTAGGCCGCGTTGATTTTAGCCCCCCTTCGGCAGTGTCACATTGACATAAATCATGATGTGCGAGACGTTGCTTTCCATCCAATGTTGGCGCATGCTTGGCTGAACGTTTCTGGTAATAAGCATAAATCCAAAGTAGGGTCGAAGGAACATAGTGCGTTCTGATTACAGTAAAACATTACGGATATTGCACTAAAACAGGGGATATCAAGCATGAGCCAAATCACACACGAGCGGTTGCAACAGATTGTCGGAGATATTGACGATAACAAATTGGCAGCGATCCAGGCATCAGGTGCCAAGCTTGAGGACGTCATTGAAGCAAAGGCACTGGCCGACGGAAAAAGCGACGTTGTCGGTCAAGGCGAGCAGGCTTTGCGCGGCCCCGTGAAAGAGGTTTTTATCATCCTGACAGGGGGGTAACGAATGGCAATGGACCAAAGGCAGGACAAGCTTCGCAAGATCCTTCTTGATCCCTCGGACTACTTTGCTTCACCTGCGAATGTCCTCGAGGATAAGGAACTGACTCAGGAGGAGAAGGTGGAAATCCTTCGGCGTTGGGAATATGATGCATGCGAAGAAAGTGTGGCCACTGAAGAAGGCATGCGCGATACGGACGGAGAGTTGTTGCA
>DFBP01000091.1:0-4195 GCA_002366685.1 Rhodobacterales bacterium UBA3077
ACCTCCGATGCGCTGGATGACGGGATTCTGAAGATCGACAAGTCGCGCAATGATGAATTTGTGATGACCTATCATGATAGTTGCAACGTTGCGCGTGGCTCTGCCATGGGCCGCAAAGAGGGCGGGCAGTTTGACCTGCCACGCAAGGTTATCAAAGCCGTGTGTAATAACTATTACGACATGGAGCGCGATACGATCCGCGAAAACACCTTCTGCTGCGGCGGTGGTGGCGGGTTGCTGACCGATGACCTGATGGACCTGCGGATCAAGGGCGCCAGCCCGCGCATGACCGCCATGAAACAAGTCACGGCCGACCACGGCGTGACCCATATGGCGGCTATTTGCGCCATCTGTAAAACTCAATTTTCCAAGGTGATGCCAAAATACGGCTATGAAATGGACAACGTTATGTCTGTGCACCAATTGGTAGCCAATGCCGTCATCCTTGACGGACAAGAAACGACAGACGCCGAATAGGCTCAGTGGAGGACACACTATGAACGATCACAAGCACACATTCCGGCGCTACGAAGAAGGCGAAACCCCCGACGATTGGGATCTCGAAGAGAAAATCTTCCAGCAGGATACTTCCTATAAGTGCCCGACCTACGTGCACAAAACCGCACCATGTTCCGGCTCGTGCCCATCGGGCCACGATATTCGCGGCTGGCTGGCTATCGCCCGCGGCATGGACAAATCTCCGGTTGAAGGTCAGGCTTGGCAGGAATACGCTTTCCACAAAATGACCGAAGCCAACCCGTTTCCGGCTTCAATGGGCCGCGTTTGCCCCGCCCCATGTGAAAGCGGCTGTAACCGCAACGAGGTTGACGACTATGTCGGCATCAACGCGGTCGAGCAATATGTAGGCGACTGGGCCAATGCCAATGACGTAAAGCTCGCCGCCGCCGAAGCTGATACCGGCTTCAAAATCGCCGTTATCGGCGGTGGTCCTGCTGGCTTGGCTGCGGCTTATTTCATGCGCCAAGACGGCCACGCTGTTACTGTATTTGAAGCCAACAGCAAGCTTGGTGGCATGATGCGCTACGGGATCCCGGGCTACCGGACCCCGCGTGATATGCTCGACACCGAAATTGGCCGCATTACCGATATGGGCGTTGAAGTTCGCCTTAACACCCGTGTTGGCACCGATGTAACTGTTGCCGAGCTTGAAGAAGGCTATGACGCGATCTTCTGGGCGCTCGGCGCTCAAAAAGGCCGCCCGCTGCCAATTCCGGGCTGGGAAGGCACTGAAAACTGCATCGACGGTGTGGAATTCCTAGATGCCTTTAATAAAGGCTGGGTAGTTGGCACCGCGCAAAAAGTTGTGGTTGTTGGCGGGGGGGATACCTCGATTGACGTTGCCTCCGTTGCCCGCCGTTTGGGCCACGTGACCAATGTTGCCAAAACCGAGCATTCCGATGGTTCCGTGATCGACTTCACCGCACAAGACGCGGCTGGCGTTTTGACCCGTGAAGGTATGCGGGCCACCCTGACCTCGCTGTTCCCCGTCGAGCAGATGACCGCCGCCGAGCATGAGCGTGAAGACGCAAAGCGCGAAGGTGTGGACATCAAAGGCTCGGTTATGCCGCTCGAAGTCCTTAAGGACGAGAACGGTCGCGCAACTGGCCTGAAAATGTGTGAATGTGACATGAAGGGCAACGCCCCAGTGCCGCGCGAAGGCACGGAATTTGTGATCGAGGCTGACATCATCATCGCGGCCATCGGTCAAGCCGGTGACTTTGATGGTATCGAAGGGCTCGGCAACGAGCGCGGCTTTATCGACGTTGAATCCGGCTACAAAGTTAAAGGCAAAGACAAACACTTTGCCGGCGGCGATATCTTGAAGCCTCACCTACTGACCACCGCCATTGGCCACGGTCGCGTTGCGGCTGAAACCATTGCCGATTATCTGGATGACGGCAACATTGCCAAGCGCCCGAAAATCGACATTGCCAGCTTTAACCTGCTCGAAGAACTGCACGAGCGCGGCCATGATCCGGCCCCGTTTGAGCACCCCGGCGAAATCCGTGGCACCGATGAAGCTGCTTACGCTGTGCACAACTATGAAGACCGCTCCAACGGTCAGATCGTTAAGCACACCGAGCTTTATAAGGGCCATTTCCCTTATGTTGCCCGCGGCATTCGTGACGAAGTGCATATCGAGGGCGACAACGTTCTGGGTAACTTTGAAGAGCGCATCATCGCGTATTCCGAAGAGCAGGCGCAGAAAGAGGGCGAGCGCTGCATGTCTTGCGGCATGTGTTTCGAGTGCGACAACTGCGTGATCTATTGCCCGCAGGATGCTGTATCGCGCGTCAAGAAAAGTGACCGTACCTTGGGCCGCTATGTGGAAACCGATTACAACAAATGTATCGGCTGCCATATCTGTGCCGATGTTTGCCCAACCGGCTATATCCAGATGGGCCTTGGAGGGTAATTATGAAGCGGCTGCTAGTATCTGTGCTGATGATAGCAGCACTTCTGGGCGCGCCAGTTCTGGCTGAGGGTTTGTTGCCAAACATTCCCAAAGCCATTGGCGAACCCCACCCTGAAGGCAACGAGTATTGGCGGATAAATCATCCGGCCTTGCTCAGCCATGACCGCGATATGACCGTGATTGACGGGGTGCGCAACACCGACGCCTCATTGGCTGAATGTGTTTCCTGCCACGCCGTTAAAGGCCCAGATGCGGCGCCGGTAACGGTTGAGTCCGATCAGCATTTCTGCCGTGCATGCCACGATTATGCCGCTGTGAAGATCGACTGCTTCCAGTGCCATAACTCGGTGCCTGAAGTCGCAGACCAAGCGATGCTATTGCCCTACCGCGAAAATCCGGTCGCTGAATTACGCGCTTATCTGGAAGGGGTCTCACAATGATCATTCCGACAAAAAAAGAAAAAGGTGCCGAAGTATCCCGCCGTGATTTCCTGAAATCCGGCGCGGCACTGGCCACTGTGACCCTTGCCCCCGGTGTAACGCTGATGGCCTTTGGCGGCAAAGCCCAAGCCGACGGGTTGAAGCCAGGCGCGCGCTGGGGCCTGCTGATTGATGCGGGCAAATGCCCTGAAGATTGCTCGGCCTGTGTTTCAGCCTGCTCGCAAGAGCATGGTTGGGAAGACAACGGGCTGGATACCGACCCGCAGTGGATTCGCAAGGTGACCTTGAAAGAAACCGCAACCGGCCGCGAAAACTCGCTACCGGTCATGTGCCAGCACTGCGAAAGCCCGCCTTGCGTGGATGTGTGCCCAACGGGTGCCTCGTTCAAGCGGGAAGATGGCATTGTACTGGTTAATCGCCACACCTGCATTGGCTGCCGTTACTGCATGATGGCCTGCCCGTTCAAGGCGCGCTCATTTGTGCATGAGCAAATCACCGATCAGAAAACAACCACACCGCGCGGCAACGGCACCGTTGAGGGCTGCAACCTGTGTGTGCACAAAATTGACCGTGGCGATGGCACCACCGCATGTGTTGAGGCCTGTCAGGCCACAGGCAACAACGCGATGATGTTTGGGGATCTCAACGATCCCGAATCTGAAATCGCGGTCGCGGTTGCCACTTATGCCAGCCAAGAGCTTCGCGCTGATCTGGGCTTGGGCCTTGGCGTGCGCTACCAGAATATCTAGGGGGAAATCATGGAACGGATTGTATATCGCGAGCTAAAATCCACCCCCAAAGTCTGGGGCTTAATGGCGCTATGTGCCGCCTTTGTTGGCGCTGCCGGCTTATCGGTGCTCTATATTGAGCACCACGGTCACATTGTGACCGGCATGAACAACCAGATTGTATGGGGATTGCCGCATGTGTTTGCGATCTTTCTGATCGTGGCCGCTTCCGGCGCGCTCAATGTGTCTTCCATCGGGTCGGTTTTTGGCAAAATGGCATATAAACCCGTGGCGCGACTGTCCAACGTATTGGCTGTTTCGCTATTGGCAGGCGGTCTGGCCGTGCTGGTGCTTGACCTCGGGCGGCCTGATCGGTTGGTCTTGGCCATGTATACCTATAACTTCACGTCGATCTTTGCGTGGAATATCCTGCTCTATACCGGCTTTATGGCGGTTGTTGCGGTTTATCTTTATACCCTGATGGCGCGCGGCGTGCCCGCCAAAGCCCTGAAAGCCGCTAGTTTGCTTGCCTTTGTTTGGCGTTTGGCGCTCACCACCGGTACCGGTTCCATTTTTGGCTGGCTGGTGGC
>DFBP01000091.1:4291-14597 GCA_002366685.1 Rhodobacterales bacterium UBA3077
CAGCATCTTTCTGCCATTTACGTGGCCGAGCATACCGGTGTTGAGCGGTTCATCCTTCTTGAAGGCGGGATCTACACCCGGTTGTTCTGGGTTGGCCAAATCTTGCTTGGCGGTATTATCCCGATGATCCTGCTATTCCACCCGAAAATCGACACCCAAAAGATCTATGTGCTTTTGGGCGCATTGTTGGTGGTACTTGGCGGGATGGTTCAGCTCTATGTCATCATTGTGGGCGGGCAGGCGTATCCGCTCGAAATCTTCCCCGGTTTTGAGGTCAGCAGCAGCTTCTCGGACGGTGTGATCAATTCCTACACCCCGACATATCTTGAGTTGATGCTCGGGTTGGGTGGCGTAGCATTGGCCCTTATGATCGCCGGGCTTGCCATGAAGTTCTTGCGTATTGTGCCTGACAACCTTTCGGACGATAATGTTGATCCGGCCGTGCTGGCCGACTAACTCACCGGAGGGCCTATGCAGCTTCACCCATTTGCAAAATTTGTGGCCATTCTTGGCCGCGGCAAAACCAAGCAACGCGCGCTTACCCTGGAGGAGGCGCGCGAAGCCATGTCTATGATCTTGCGCGGAGAAGCCGAGCCTGAGCAAATTGGTGCTTTCCTGATGCTGCTTCGCTTGAAAGAAGAAGCCCCGAGCGAGATCGCGGGCTTTACGCTTGGCACACGGGACGTGCTCGACATGCCTGACGAAATTCCCGAAGTGGATATCGACTGGTCTTCTTATGCCGGAAAGCGGCGGCAACTGCCTTATTTCCTGCTCTCGGCATTTTTGCTGGCGCAAAACGGCATAAAGGTTTTTATGCACGGAGCTTCCGAGCACACACCGGGGCGCGTTTATACTGATGATGTTCTCAAAGCGCTTGGCTTTCCGATTGCGACTTCGCTTAAAGAAGCCGCCGCGCAGATCAAGGCGCGCAACTTTGCTTACACCCCGCTTGAAGTGCTCTCGCCCAAGCTGCAAGAACTGATGGAACTGAAGCCGTTATTGGGCCTGCGTTCGCCGGTTCACAGCTTTTCGCGGATGATCAATCCGTTTGCGGCGAGAACCATGCTGGTTGGTATTTTCCACCGTGGCTTTATGGATATCCATGCTGGCGCTGCCAGTATTTTGGGTCAACCCGTGGCCAGTGTTTTTCGCGGCGAGGGTGGCGAGATCGAGCGCCGGCCAAACAAGCCAACCGTTGTTGGCACCACGATTGGTAAGGGAGATATGCAAACCGAAACCTGGCCGCAGCTTCTTTCCGAGGGTCACGCCCCGCCGGATGAGGATATGGACATAAACGGATTGGTTGACCTCTGGCGAGGCAAAACCTCTGACGCGTATGCGGTTGCCTCTGTTACCGGCACGCTGGCGATTGCGCTCAAATCTCTCGGCAAGGCCGATAGCATCCAGGCAGCGCAAACTTTGGCGGAGCAAATGTGGGCAGACCGAGATACCGCAAACCTGCCGCTCGCGGCATAGGCCATGCCACGTTTTTTTATAGCGGCTGCCCATAAATCCTCTGGGAAAACCGTAATTTCTACGGGGTTGGCCTCGGCCTTGAGTGCCACGCGTGATTTGCGCACCTTCAAAAAAGGGCCGGATTATATCGACCCGATGTGGTTGTCTGCGGCCAGTGGCCACCCGTGCTATAACCTTGATTTTAACACCATGTCGGCAGAGGAAATTTTGGCTCTGTTTACCAGTCGGGATCAGGGCGACCTTTCTCTGATTGAAGCCAACAAGGGCCTATATGATGGCGTCGCACTGGACGGAAGCGACAGCAACGCAGCCCTCGCAAAACTGCTAAAAGCGCCCGTTATTCTGGTGATAGACACCAATGGAATGACAAGGGGGATAGCGCCCTTGTTGCTCGGCTATCAAGCGTTTGACCCGGATATCACTATAGCCGGTGTGATCCTCAACAAAGTGGGTGGCATCCGGCATGAAGCCAAGTTACGCGCCGCTGTTGAAACCTATAGCGATATCCCGGTTATCGGGTCTGTGTGGCGCAATGCCGAGCTTGAGATTGGGGAGCGCCATTTGGGGCTGACAACGCCGGCAGAAAGCGGCGAGTTTGGCCGGTTGATACATCGCGTGGGTGACATTGTCGGCGGTTCGGTTGACCTCGACCAGTTGCAAAAAATCGCGAATCAAGCGCCGGAGCTTCCGGTCTCTCCGGTTTCAACAGCGCCCAAGGGCAAGCCTCTTAAAATAGGTATCGCGCGGGATACAGCGTTTGGGTTTTATTATGCCGATGATCTTGAAGCACTTCAGGCCGCCGGTGCGGAATTGGTTTTCTTTAATACGCTCACAGATTCGAACCTGCCCGAAATAGACGGGCTATTCATCGGCGGCGGTTTCCCCGAAACCCAGATGGCGGCGCTTGAGGCCAATGCATCGCTTCGCGCTGATATCAAATCGGCGATCGAAGCAGGCTTGCCAACCTATGCCGAATGCGGCGGATTGATGTATTTGTGCGAAACCCTGAGCTGGCACGGCGAGACCCGGCAAATGGTCGGCGCGGTTAAGGGCAATGCGGTCATGAATGAACGACCGCAAGGGCGCGGTTATACCCGGATGAAATCACGCGGCGGGTTTTGGGAACAGGGCCGTGAGGTGCAGGCGCACGAGTTTCACTATGCGCGCGTTGACAACCTGCCAGCCGATACAAAGTTTGCCTATGAAGTGCAACGGGGCCACGGGATTGACGGTAAAAACGACGGTGTGTTGAGCCACAATATGCTGGCCGGATTCTGCCATTTGCGCCACAGCGAGGCGACTCCCTGGGCGCATCGGTTTGTTGAATTTGTGCGCGAGCGCACAAAATAAAAGCCCCGCCAAAGGGCGAGGCTTTTGAAGAATTATCCGGTTGGATTAGTTCTTTTTAATATCGAAAAGGTAGATGTTACCTTCGGTATTTGAACTTAGCAGTTCGTTGCCAGTCTGCGAGCAGAACGCAGCGAAGTCAGCTACAGAACCGGGGTCGGTCGAGCGTACTTCGAGCACTTTGCCAGCTTCCATGCCTTTAAGCGCTTTTTTTGCTTTGATGATCGGCAGCGGGCAGTTCAGGCCTTCTGCGTTGAGAGTTTGGTCAGCCATTTTCATGAGCCTTTCAGTTGGTAGGTTTTAGATAAACAGGTTGATATCGGATTTGGTGGCAACGTCGATATAGGTGGCAGCGCCGCCCAGTTCGATGCCATCAATCATGTCTTTGCGATCCATCTCGAAAAGGTCGAGTGTCATCTGGCAGGCGATCATCCGCACGTCTGATTCAACAGCCGCTTCGCGAAGGTCTTCAATGGAAGCCACACCTTTTTTCTTAAACAGGTTTTTCATCATGGTAGTAGCACCGCGGTCAACACCCGGCAGGGCCGATACGATGTTTGGCATTGCCACATGCATGCCGGCCATTGGCATTTTCATGGCCGGGTTGCCAAGGGTTGTCATCTTCAGGTCCAGCTTTTTGTTCAAAAGCGGTAGGCCGTAAAATGTGAAGAACATGGTTACTTCAAGATCCATCGCAGCGGCCGTAGTGCCAAGGATGAAAGGCGGATATGCCCAGTCGAGCGAACCTTTGGTTACAATAATCGACATGCTTTTTGCGTTGCCAAAATCTCCGTCAGCCATGATTCTTACTCCCGTTTTGATCTCTAGCCATATTACATTTGAATTATTGAATACTAAAATTATGAAAACGTCAAGAATACCAGTGTCGCAGGTACGATAAAGTGAGGGAATAGGACCAATATGCGCCCAATCAGCGCAATTTATAGTTTTGCGTTACATAGAAATTATCATATATGCTAATGTTAATCGAAAATAACCAAGTATAGGCGCGGCCAAACCGCGCTAGAATCACCTAGGGAGACAGATTTATGCTTGACGGATTAAGAGATTCTGTAATCGAGGCCCCGGCTTTTTACATGATGTATGGCGGGTTGCTGATCGGCACTTTGCTGGGGGCCATCGTTTACCTCACAAATTTTTGCGCTATGGGGTCGGTTTCCGATTTTATGAATTTTGGCGACTGGCGGCGGTTCCGCTCTTGGGTGCTCGCAGGGGCCACAGCCGTGGTTGGTGTGTTCATCCTAAAAAGCATGGGGGAATTTAACCCGCGGGACAGCATTTTCCTGACCCCCAACTTCACATGGATCGGGTTTATCTCGGGCGGATTTATCTTCGGTATCGGCATGGTGCTTTCGGCGGGTTGCGTAAGCCGTAACCTAGTGCGGGCTGGCTCGGGCGATCTTCGCTCGCTCATCGTGTTGGTCGTTGTGGGTATTTTTGCCTTCATGACGATTGGTGGTTTGATCGGCCCTTGGCGCGTTTTGTTTGTCGATCTCGGCACAACCAATCTTGCGGATATGGGCATGGCCGGGCAGGGCTTTGGTGACTTGTTGGGCGCGCTCACAGGGCTGGAAACGGAAAAAGCAGAGCTTTATGCCTTTATCTTGGTCGCGGGTCTGATGCTCGCTTACGTGTTCCTCAACAAAAAATTTCTGGCATCCCCCACGCATATTTTTGCCGGTGTCAGTATTGGCATCTTGGCAACAGCCGGTTGGCTTTTGACCTCGCTCGCGCAAGATGATTTTGCCGATGTGCCGGTGGCTCTGACCTCGCTCACATTTGTGCAGCCAGCCGGTAACACACTTGATTACCTGATGCGCTTCACCGCTTACGAAAGCATGGCCTTCCCGGTCGCGGTTGTTCTGGGCACGCTTCTTGGCGGTTTCCTCGGGTCGCTGGTTAAGCGAGATACTCAGGTGCGCGGCTTTAATGGCGGTAAGGACACAGCGACCAATATCATTGGCGCGGCCATGATGGGCATCGGCGGCGTGCTGGCGCTCGGCTGCACCTTGGGGCAGGGCGTGACCGGCGTTTCAACCCTCGCGATGGGCTCCTTTATTACCTTTGCCTTCCTCGTGATCGGCGGCATGGTAGGGATGAAGGTCATGGAGTGGACGGCTTAACCCGACCTTTGATCCTGAATAAAAAAGGCGGAACTCTGCGTTCCGCCTTTTTTATGTTTAAGCCGATGGCCTACTATTCATAGTTGCTGAGCGGCGGACAGGTGCAAACAAGATTGCGGTCGCCGTAAGCGTTGTCTACGCGGTTCACCGGCGGCCAGTATTTGTCCACCCTGAAGGCACCCGGGGGATAACAGGCCTGCTCGCGCGAGTAAACGCGCTCCCAGTCTCCAACAAGGTCTTCCACCGTATGCGGGGCGTGCCGGAGCGGGCTGTCCTCAATCGTGATTTTGCCAGCCTCGATATCTTCAGCCTCGCCTTTGATGGCCAGCATGGCATTGATGAAGCGGTCAAGCTCGGCTTTGGGCTCACTTTCGGTGGGTTCCACCATCAGGGTGCCCGCCACCGGCCAGCTCATGGTCGGGGCATGAAAGCCGCTATCCATCAGCCGTTTGGCAACATCATCTACCGTAACCCCGCAGCACTCATTCAGCGGGCGGGTATCCAGAATACATTCATGCGCTACGCGGCCTCGTGCCGATGTGAATAAGATATCATACCCCGTCGAAAGCCGCTTTGCCATGTAGTTGGCGTTCAGGATCGCAACTTTGGTGGCTTGGGTCAGCCCGCTTCCGCCCATCAGCAGGATATAGGCCCAGCTGATCGCGAGAATGGAAGCACTGCCCAATGGTGCCGCCGAAACCGCACCGATTTTGCCATCTCCAAAGCCGGGGAGGAAGGGCTCCAGGTGTGCACCCACGCCGATTGGCCCCATGCCTGGGCCACCGCCACCATGCGGGATCGCAAAGGTTTTGTGCAGGTTCAGGTGGCTGACATCGCCGCCGATTTTACCCGGCTGCACCAGCCCCACCATCGCATTCAGGTTGGCCCCGTCAATATAGACCTGCCCGCCGAACTCGTGGGTAATCTCGCACACCTCGCGCACCGTTTCCTCAAATACCCCGTGGGTGGAGGGGTAAGTTATCATGCAGGCGGCCAGCTTGTCCCCCGCGGCTTCGGCTTTGGCGCGGAAGTCCTCTAGGTCAATATCACCGTTATCAGCCGATTTCACCACAACCACATCCCAGCCCACCATATGGGCCGAAGCGGGGTTGGTGCCGTGGGCTGAAACCGGAATTAGGCAAATGTTACGGTCAACCTCGCCGCGGGATTTGTGATAGTTGCGGATGGTCAGCAAGCCAGCATATTCCCCCTGCGCGCCGGAGTTAGGTTGGAGCGACATCGCGTCATAGCCGGTGATCTCGCAGAGTTGTTCCTTGAGTTGCTCGGTCAGGTGGGTGTAGCCGCCTGCCTGATCCAGCGGCACATAAGGGTGCATATTGGCCATGCCATACCATGTGAGCGGGATCATCTCGGCGGTGCCATTGAGCTTCATGGTGCAAGAGCCAAGCGGGATCATGGCGCGGTCCAGCGCCAAGTCGCGGTCCGCCAAGCGGCGCATGTAGCGGGTCATCTCCGCTTCCGAACGGTTCATGTGAAAGATCGGGTGGGTCAGGTATTCGTCTGTCCGCAGCATCTCTTCGGGCAGGCGATACTCACGGTTGGCCTCGGAATCATCCTTCATGTCGCCGCCAAAAGCCGACCATACTGCCTCTATGGTTTCGGGATAGGTCATCTCGTCGAGGCTGATCCCGATCCGGTCCTCTCCGATTTTCCGCAGGTTGATACCACGGTCCACAGCCGCGTTCATGATCACCCTTTGCAGGGCACCGACTTCAACTGTGATCGTATCAAAAAACACTTCCGGCATAATTTTAAATCCGAGGCTTTCCAGCCCTTTGGCCATGCGCGAGGTTTTCCGATGCACCGACTCCGCAATCGCCCTCAGCCCTTTAGGCCCGTAAAATACAGCATACATCGAGGCCATAACTGCCAGCAAAGCCTGCGCTGTGCAAACGTTGGAGTTGGCCTTTTCACGGCGAATGTGTTGCTCGCGGGTTTGAAGCGATAGCCGGTAGGCTTTGTTGCCCCGCGAATCCAGCGAAACCCCGATGATCCGCCCCGGCATCGAGCGTTTGTATTTGTCTTTGGTGGCCATATAAGCGGCGTGCGGGCCGCCATAGCCCATCGGCACCCCAAAGCGCTGGGTTGAACCGATCGCAATATCGGCCCCCATTTCACCCGGTGATTTCAGCAGGCAAAGCGCCAGAATATCAGCGGCCATAATCGCTATGGCCTTGTTGGCATGGAGCTCGGCAATGCAGGGGCTAAAATCGCGCACTCGGCCATAAGTGCCCGGGTATTGGAAGATCGCGCCAAACACTTTGGAACCATCCATTTCGGTCTCGGGGCTATCAACGATAATTTCGATCCCGAGCGGCTCCGCCCGGGTTTTGATGACGTCAATGGTTTGCGGATGGCAGTTTTCATCGACAAAAAAGGCACTGGCCTTGGATTTGGAAGCCCGCTTCGCCATCATCATGGCTTCGGCGGCGGCCGTGGCTTCATCCAGTAGCGAAGCATTGGCAATTTCGAGGCCAGTCAGATCGCTGACCATGGTCTGGAAATTCAGCAGAGCTTCCATCCGGCCCTGTGCGATTTCGGGCTGATACGGGGTATAAGCCGTATACCACGCCGGATTTTCCAGAATGTTCCGCTGGATGACCGGCGGGGTCATGGTGCCGTAATAGCCCTGCCCGATCAGCGTGCGCAAAACTTTGTTCTTTTTCACGACCTCCCGCATGTGGTGCAACACATCGCGCTCCGACATCGGTTCGGGCAGGTCGAGCACAGTATCGCGCCGAATATCCGCCGGAACGGTTTCGTCGATCAACTCGTCTAGCGTGCCCACCCCGACCACCCGCAACATGTCCTCCATCTCGATTGGCGAAGGGCCAATATGGCGGCGATTGGCAAAATCATAAGGCTGGTAGCGGGTGGGCTCGAAAGGCATGGCAGGCTCCTTAGCGCGATCCGAAAAGGGGAAACCGGTTTTCGGACCAAAATGCGCGCAATAGTTTAGTCGATCAGGGCTTTGTAGGCGTTAATGTCGAGCAGGTTTTCCAGCTCGGAGGTATCGCCGATTTTAATTTTATAAAACCAGGCATTGCCCTCGGGGTCCTCATTCACCGCGCCGGGGTTTTCTTCCAGCGTGCTGTTGGCTTCAACAATTTCCATTTCCAGAGGCGCATAAAGCTCGGAGGCGGCTTTTACGCTTTCAACAACACCGATCTCGTCGTCCTTGTCAAAACTCTCGCCGGCTTCCTGTAGTTCCACAAAAACCACCTCGCCGAGCGCTTCGGCGGCGTGTTTTGTGATGCCAAGCGTGGCGGTGTCGCCCTCTACTTCAAGCCATTCGTGTTCTTCGGTGTAATAAGTCGCCATTGTGAAATCCCTCTCTAGCGTTTGTAATTCTGTGCCACGAAGGGCAGTTTGATGATGGTAGCAGGGCGGGCTTTGCCCCGAATGATAAGGTTCACTTCGGTTCCGGGCACGGCATGTTCGGCCGCTACATATCCCATAGATACCGGCCCCCCAAAGGTTGGCCCAAACCCGCCGGAAGTAATGCGGCCAATGATGTTGCCATCTGCGGCAGCCACTTCTACGCCGCGGCGCGCAGGCGCACGGCCTTCGGGTTTGATACCAACCAAACGGCGGCTCGGCCCCTCACCCAGTTCGCGCTGGATGCGTTCAGCTCCGGGAAATCCGCCACCCTCACGGCGGGCCTTTTGCATCGCCCAAACAAGGTTGGCCTCAACAGGTGAGGTCTCGTTATCAATATCATTGCCATAAAGGCAGAGGCCCGCTTCCAGCCGCAGACTGTCGCGCGCGCCAAGCCCCGCTGGCTCAAGGTCCGGGTGTTCCAAAAATTTGCGGGTGATCTCGACCGCATGTTCATTCGGGAGCGAAATTTCATAGCCGTCTTCACCGGTATAGCCAAGGCGGGAGATCCGGCACTCGTGCCCCATAAGGTCCAGCAGCGCAGTTTCCATGAATTTCAGACCGGCAGCCGCGGGGGCCTGTTCCGCCACAATGGCCTCGGCGCTCGGCCCCTGAATGGCGATCAGGCTACGGTCAATTTCCAGCACTTCCAGATCCAGCCCGCGCAGATGCGCGACATCTTGTTCGCGCATCGACGCATTGACGACCAGAAACAGATAATCTCCTGCTGCCGAGACAATCAGATCATCCATGATCCCGCCGTCGGGGTTGGTAAAAAACGTGTAGCGCGCTTTGCCTGTTGGCAGCGTCGTAAACGAAGAAGGGCAAAGGCTTTCAAGCTTTTCCGCCACGTTTTCGCCGTGCAACCCGACCTGACCCATGTGGGACACATCAAATAGAGCGGCCTTCTCACGGCATTGCTTGTGCTCGGCTGCCACTCCGGCGGCATAGTTGACCGGCATCATCCAGCCAGCAAAATCAACCATCTTGCCACCAAGTTCGACATGCAGGTCATAAAGCGGGGTTTTACGCGGCTCACTCATCGGGCACCTCAATATGATTCGGTATGCATTAGTCCACCGAAGTTTCCTATAGGAAACATACGCGCGCTTAAAACGATTTTCCAGCAAAATCTAAAGATTGATTGAAAAGAATTTCTGCCCCATGATGAGCGGGTCGAAATAACTGATATCAAGTTATGCGCATTCAGCGCCATGGGAGAGAAATATGAAAAAACCTAGTTTTTTGAAAGCAGGCGCTATCGCCTGTCTGCTGGCAAGCGCAATTCCGGCAATGGCGCAAGAAGTAACCTTGCGGATGCACCAGTTTTTACCGCCACAGGCAACTGTGCCAGCGCAAGTCCTGATCCCGTGGGCTGAAGCGGTGGCCGAGGCCTCGGATGGCCGCATCAAGGTTGAGGTTTATTCTGCCATGGCGCTGGGCGGCACCCCGCCGCAGTTGATGGACCAGGTTGCCGACGGTGTTGTCGATATTGCCTGGACGCTACCGGGTTACACGCCGGGCCGCTTCCCGCGGGTTGAGGTGTTTGAACTTCCGTTCATGATGAACGATGCCGAAGCGACTTCGCGCGCCTATTGGAACATGTATGAGTCTGACATGGCCGACGCCGATTTTGCCGATTTCCACATGCTGGGTGCCTGGGTTCACGGCCCCGGTGTGATCCATGTTAAAGGCGATGCCGTTGAGAGTATTGACGACATGGACGGCCTCAAGGTGCGCGGCCCAACCCGTGTGATCAACGGCCTGCTCGGCGAGCTTGGTGCGACTCCGATCGGGATGCCGGTTCCGGCGCTGCCCGAAAACCTCGCAAAAGGCGTTATTGATGGTACCGTTATTCCATGGGAAGTGACCACAGCCCTGAAAATCGCGGAGCTCACAGATTCACACACTGAATTTGCGGGGGATCACGCGCTCTATAC
>DFBP01000118.1:0-2338 GCA_002366685.1 Rhodobacterales bacterium UBA3077
ACAGTTGCGGCCCACACTGTGAGTGAAGGCCACATTTTTGATTTGATTCCAGCTACATACTAGAAGTGGAGCGACGCCCGCGCCTGAATTGTTTGCAGTTCAAGGTCGAGCCCCGAGCCTCCGAAATCACTGAAACTATGGAACAGATACTCTGCTCCGGCAGTCCAGTTTGCCGAAATCTTGTGGTCTATGCCAAGCCCGCCAAAGAAACCGGAATCGGTGTATTCAGACGAGCCGTCAAACATGTCCATTTCAGCGTAAGCCAAACCAGCGACTCCGTAGATCAGCGTATTCCCAGCGTCAAAGCCGATGCGGGCTTTTGCGTGGGCCAGAACGGGCACGTTGACTTCCCCGTCAAACGAACCGGTTACATCGGAAAGGTTATAATCCAGTTCTGCGCCCAGAACGACATTCCCCATGTCAAAGTTATAGCCGACATGTGCGCCGTACAGCATTCCCTCAAGATCGATTGGCGCGGCAGCCTGACCAGATGATAGGTCGCCGAAACCGTAACCGAGCTGAATACCGGCATAAGGGCCGGTCCATTCCTCAACCGGTGCAATGACAGCGACATCGGGCTCGGGCACAAAAACGATGTTCCCGGCGAGAGCAGGGCTAACAGCAAGGGCTGCGGCGGTTGCAAGAAGTAATTTTTTCATAATGGCCTCCTAAGCTATCTCGACCAATAGCGGGCCATGTGACCCGCAGGTCATGTTTTTACTAACAACTCGTTAAAACAATTACTTTATCGCACATATGAGGATGATTTTCAAATTTGGGAATGCGGTATAGGCCAAAACTGGCCTAGGATGGTTTTCTCCAATTTTACAGCAACATAGCAGCAAAATTTCTGTCTTGGTCAGGAAGGAAAAAAAGANNTCAAACCCACAGATGTTGGCAATCTTGAAAAGCGTGGCGACTCAGGTGCATTTTATAAGATCAAACTCAACGGTTGCCGAGATGTTTGGCCTTAGAAATCAGAAAACGGGTGAAAATTGCACATTGCTGATTTTCACCTGATTTTTGTTGGTTCCGATGGCCGGTTGCTTAAAGCGCGTGCCAGTTCTTCGGCTTCTTCGGGCTCCATTTCTTCAGCGGGGCTCGCATAGGCGCCGTTNNATCAGCGCAGCGTTTGGAGCAAAAGGGGCGGTATTTGACTTCGGTCTCCTTGTTGCAGATCGGGCAAGTCATATTAGCTCCAGTGGCAGGCGCGCGCGTTTGCGCTGTAGTTCGAGGTGGCCAAGCGGGGTCCAGCCGAGAATCATTGTGTCGATGCTGTCTTTTTTGAAGGCGGCTTTGATGACCTGCTCGATTTGACGACGGTCCTTTTTAGCCAGTGGGGCAAAATCAACCGTGATCTGCCCTCCAAGCCCGCGCAGGCGTAGCGCGCGGGGCAGGGTGCGGCACGCCGATAAATTGGCTTTGAGCGCTGCCGCGGGGCTGAAATCGGCACCTGTATTGATATCAACGGCGACCAGCGCGCGTGTGGGTTCCACATACATAAATGCGCCGTTGTCGAGTTTCATGCGCGGTGTTCTAAGCGCCTCGATATGCTGCCAAATGTCGTGGCTTTCAAAGCAGTTAGGGTCCTCGATAAAGTCGTCAGGGGCAGGGGTTGTCCATTCGTTCCAAGCAACGACAGCGGGGCTTGGGGCATCCAGCAAGAGCTGGGGTTCATCGCTTTCATCGGCGAGAATATCGGTGCATATGGCGAGCATCTGCTGGATATCGGCGATGATATCTTCTTCAGGCTGGCCCGCGCAGGCCGAGCGCAAAATCAAACCATGCCCCGAACTTTCAGCCACCTCGTGGGCAATCTCGAGTAGGCGAACGCGTTCTTCTTCGTCGCGGATGGAGCGGGCCACATTGATGCCAGGGGCATCCGGAGTTACGATCGCGTAGCGACCTTTGAACAGCAGGCGGGAGCTGGCCGGTGGCGCTTTGGTGCCCTCAGCAAAAGTGCTGATCTGCACGGTCAGTCGCTCGCCGGGGCGAATACCCTTCGCGTCTTTCAAAAAACCGCTTTGGCCGTTGCCAAGTTTGAGCATTATGCCGTGCATGCCCTTTAGGGGGCGGTCGGCGATGGCGCGGTAGATTGCACCGGGTAACGGTGTGTTACCGGCTGTATCGAGAAGAAAATCTTCGAGTTTACCGTCCACCATCAAGGCTGCGGCTTCATGTCCGTTTATCTCGTCAATCAGGATTTGGCGGCCCTTCATAGTGCCTCCTTAAAAAGGTTATAGCCCGCTCCGCTTAGCAGGTTGGCGGTTTCGGCCAAGGGTAGGCCAACAACGTTGGAATAAGAACCGTTGATCCACGGAATAAAGGCACTGGCGAG
>DFBP01000118.1:2372-3661 GCA_002366685.1 Rhodobacterales bacterium UBA3077
CTCACTGTCAGACAGGTGCTTGAATCGCACGGCGGTCTCTACCTGCCGCGACCAGATCCGCTCCCGCAACCGCACCGCGATTCCGGTGATAACCCGATGGCGTCGGCCCGAAAGCAGTTTCAGGAACTCAACCGCTTGCGCCTCATCACTTGGTTTTTCAAGAATGCGCCGGCCAACCGCAACGGTGGTATCCGCCGCTAGTATCAGCCCATCGGCATTCGTCGCTTGCGCTTTGGCAATGCTCAAACGCGAGACATACACACGCGGCAACTCCGCTTTGAGCGGGGTTTCGTCAATATTGGCGGGCATAACCGCATCCGGCACAACCCCGATTTGCGCCAGCAATTCAAGCCGGCGCGGGCTGGCAGATGCCAAAATCAGTTTCATTTATTTGAAACGGTAGTTGATCCGCCCTTTGGACAGGTCATACGGGGTCATTTCTACCTGCACTTTATCGCCAGCCAGCACGCGAATGCGGTTTTTGCGCATTTTGCCGGCAGTATGGGCGATAATTTCATGGCCGTTCTCAAGCTCCACGCGGAAAGTCGCATTTGGCAAAAGCTCGATCACGACACCGGGAAATTCGAGAAGTTCTTCCTTGGCCATGTGGTCTCCTAATTGGTTGCACGCGGGAATTTGCCCCGCGCGGCATAAATGCGGCTTAATGCATCGGATTTCAAGCCTAAAGCCGCGTATAGTCTAGATTTTGCCGGAAATTGCCGCTGGCAGCTTAAAAAACGGCTCTCATTGAGCGTTCAGGGTTGGAAAAAGTCCAGTTTGTCTTCTTCAATGCCGGTATGGGCGATATTGCTGGACAGAATACCCCAGTTGTCGGCACAGTTTTCAAGGGCCTTTTTCAGAGGAACCGCGCGCAGCAGGTTGCCTTCCCGCGTGATCAGGCTAAGCCGTTCGAGCTTGGCAATGGCGTCATCTATCTCAAAGTCGATTTCCGTCTCGAATCGTTTCTTGAACCAGTGTTCAACCGACTTATCCAGCGCTTCCATCGTAAGCGGCTTCTCTGAAAAATAGAGCAGCCCATATGCCATAAAAGCTTCTTTGACTTCGGCGTCCTCTGACGCGGCGATCAGATAGTCAAAACAGCCCGCATTTGTGTTCAGCTTATTGGTATGGGCCTGATCCGATAAAACCTTCTGGTGGCGCAGTGAGTGGCGATCATAGCTTGTCCATTGCCGCAGGCCGAGGCCAACAAAAGCGGCCAGCACAGTTGCGGCAGCGATGCCTTTTTTGAGCGTGTCATCCTCCACATTGCCCGAAATGCCGAGATAGGC
>DFBP01000075.1:0-258 GCA_002366685.1 Rhodobacterales bacterium UBA3077
AACCCTTACAAGCTGGCCTCCGGGCTGGTTTCCCCCAGCTATATAGATTGCCGCGAGCTCATCTCTTACCCGAGCATCCGCAGCACGTTGATGGACTTTCTCGTGGCCACGGTGCGCCGAAATGCCGGCTTTGAAGCCTTTGACAGTGTGGCAGGCGGCGAAACCGGCGGCATCCCTTACGGTGCGTGGATGGCGGACCGCATGGGCCTGCCCATGCAATACGTGCGTAAAAAACCTAAGGGATATGGTAAAAACTCG
>DFBP01000075.1:399-9108 GCA_002366685.1 Rhodobacterales bacterium UBA3077
AACCTTGCCGAGCACGGGATCACCCTGCACTACCTCGCCACTTGGCATGACGTGCTGGCCGAGGCCAAAGCTGGCAATTATTTTGACACCAGCACATTGGATGAAGTCGAAAAGTTCTTCGCGGACCCGCTCGGGTGGTCGCTGGCGCATGGTGGTATTGGTGAAGTCTCCCGCTAGGGGATCATACTCAGGACATCGCCGCTTTGCACCAGTCGTACATCGCGTCCGGTTCGGGCTGAACATATTCAGCCATTCCCTCAACGAACCTGTCCAGATCGTCGCGGCACCCCTTCCCTACACCGACTAGCACAGGAATGTCCTGTTCCAATGCCGAGGCTATGGCGTTGCAAAATCCGCGCCCTTCGGCCTCTTGAGGGCCAAACTTGTTGAGCACAAAAAGATCAACTTGCTCCGCGTCATTGCGCTCAACCGCGGCAACCGCTTCTACGATTCCGGCCGGGTTCAGCCTGCAACCTGTAGAGCCTTTACCCAAGGACTGTGTAATTCTTACAGTAGGGCCCGCAGGCAATACTCGTAAATCCATGTCACAATGGTTTCCGTCAAGGCTCTCATTCCCAAGAACCTTAACCACGCCGGAAAGGTTTACCCCCTCGGATTCCAGCTTTTTGATGGTTTCGGAAATCAATTGGTCGGTCTGACCCATGATTTTCGATGCTACAACCGCAATTTTCATTGATCTGGTTCCTAGTTTGCAACCGCCCTCAATAGTCTTTTCCGGCTCGCCGGAATGGCTCCGATCTCTAGCCCTGTAAAAACATGAAGCGTATTCAGGTCATTGTCTATCACAGCATGGTCGGAGACCCAACCGCCCAAAAGCAAATAGGTACGCAATAAGGGCGGCAATGCAGAATGAGCGACCTTGATGTCCGGGCTCCCTGCCCTTCCGGCAAAACGAACGACCTTTGGGGATTTGATTTTTGGCGACCATCTTCGTGGTCCCAAATGCCGCTCGTTTAAAAGCGCAAAAGATTCGAGATGCTTGCTGGCCTTGGCGCCCCTAAAACTCGAACATCCAAACAGAAGCTTTACGTTATTTTCATCAACATATTTTGTCATGGCCCCCCAGGCAACACGAATGATGTCGGGGTCGTTGCATCCCGGTTTTACGCAAAACCGGCCCATTTCAACAAGCTTGCCGGGGTAGTCCTTCAACCCGGACAGTTCATAAAATTGCGCAGCATAAGACGATTCGATTTCGCGGCCGCTGGCAAAAGGCTGGATACGAAAAACACAAACAACAAGATGCTCGCGCATATCTTCAACCAGAACATGGGAACAGCTTTGATCAAAGGCGTCATCATCAGGTTGCCCACCCCTAAAAGCGACGCCACGCAGGGCTTGTGCCGCTGCGATCTCCTCATCGGTTTTTGCAAATCTGGCTGAATACCTGCGGGCCATATCACGAACCTTTGTCAAACCTTGAACTCTACACCCATTGGATAAATGAAAATCATAAATATATGCTACACAGGATATTGAAAACCGCATTTAACACAACCCCCGCGAGGCCCCATGAAAAGAACGCCAGCCCAGCTAAAGCTCCATCTTTCCGATCTTGCCTATAAAGTGACCCAAAAAGGAGGAACTGAACGCGCGTATTCGCATGACGACTTCCCGAAACAAGCGGGCGTGTTTCACTGCATTTGCTGCGGCGCTCCGCTTTATGATTCCGAGACAAAATTTGAGAGCGGTAGCGGGTGGCCGAGTTTCTTCGCGCCGATCAACGACGGAGCTGTCGTCGAAAAGGAAGACCGCAAACTTTTCATGAAACGCACCGAAATAACCTGTGCCGAATGTGACGCGCATTTGGGTCACGTGTTTCCGGATGGCCCCGCCCCGACAGGCATGCGCTATTGTATGAACGGCGTGGCTTTGGACTTCAAACCAAAAGAATGATCTTGTCGTAAAAGCTTCATACAAGCGTTATAAAGGTACCCGCATCTTATCCACGCGCCCTCCTAGGGCGCAAGGCAGACCGAAAACCGGAGCAGGCGCATGAGCATTCAAGTTTTAGTCATCGAAGACGAAGAGGCCCTACAAGGGTTGCTCGAATACAACCTTCAAAAAGAAGGGTATAAGGTCGCAATTGAGGGTGACGGTGGTGAAGCACTCACCGCAGTTGCTGAACACAGCCCTGACATCATTTTGCTCGACTGGATGCTCCCCAACAAAAACGGAATTGATATTTGCCGCGCGCTTCGGAAAGACCCGAAAACCAGCAAAATCCCGATCATTATGATCACGGCGCGGGCTGAAGAAGAAGATAAGTTGCGGGGGTTAGATTATGGCGCGGACGACTATATCACAAAGCCCTTTTCCATTTCTGAAGTTATCGCTCGTATCCGCGCGGTGCTAAGGCGCGTAAACCCTTCAATCGCGGGTGATATCGCAAGCTTTGGTGATATCACTCTCGACCGCGAGCAAATGCGCGTTCGGCGCGGTGATCGCACCATCGACCTGGGCCCCACCGAATTTCGCCTTTTTGAGGTGTTGATCCAGCGCCCGGGCAGGGTTTATTCCCGCGAGCAATTGCTTGACCGCGTATGGGGGCAGGAAGTCTATGTCGAAAACCGGACAGTTGATGTTCATGTAGGGCGCTTGCGTAAAGCCTTGAACCAAAGTGGCGACAATGATCCGATCAGAACTGTGCGGGCTGCCGGATACGCGCTGGACGAAACCTATCAGAGTTAAAGCTGATAAGGTTTGCACATCCTTCAGGATCCTTGTGGGCGCTTAGCAGTGCGAACGTCTAAGAGGTGTTATCCAAACTGCAAAACCTTAAAAGACCCCGGATCGCCCTTTTCATCAATAACGTCTTTGTCTCCGTCGGCGATCCGGCGAAGAAATTGTAGGTTTTTAATTTTAACCGCTTTCAACGAAATCACGTCCAATACCCCGCGATTCTCCAGATCCTTAAAACCGCGGCTCACAGTCTCGGGTTGCATTCCGAGATATTCGGCCAAATCAACGCGCCGGACGGGAATATCAATAACCTCGGTATTGCCAGTAATTTCCTGCCGGTTGCGGCACTCAAGAACAAAGGAAGCCAGTTTTTCCAAAGCCTGTTTTTTGGCAATATCCGCCGAATGGTCAATGGCTCTAAAAGCCTGATCACGTAAATTTTCCCAGACGATCTTTTGTGAATTAGGATTTTCGGCCATAATTTGCGCAAAAACTTTAGGGGCCATGCGGCAAATATTTACCTTGCCCAAAGCAACCAAAGCGCCGCGGTTTCGGTTCGAAATATTGCGCAAATCCAGAATATCTCCGCGCATAAAGAGCGCCGCGATCGTTTTGCGGCCATCCTGCAACAGATGCTGAATGCTTACGACACCGTCATCAATCGCAACGATTGGCCAGTGTGAAAGCGCGTCGCCCTCCAAAGTATCCCCACGCTTCATACTTAAGGTTCGCGAGTGGTCTGAAAGGTCACATAGTTCATTTCCTGAAAGACTTGCACAAAACAGCTTGGAATCCGAATAGAGGGCACAACTTTTGCACTTTTTCTTGACATCATGTGATGACATTTATTTGCCCCCTTAGCTTAGTTTGTGAGGTGAACAGATGGGCGCTATTGATAGCGTAAACTCGGTTGAAAAAGTTGATCGAGATCAAAAAAGCCCATAAATACGCAATACGATAGATCGTAATTTACATGGTTTTGTCGTTGATAGCATAGCTATGCCGTATGGTTGCCAGTTGAGCGGTCGTGCGAGAGCGGGCAATTACCTTGTCTTGTGACAGGCTTTCCGTACCGGCAAAAGCCGCGTAAAGTTGGCGGATATCATCCGTGCGAAATAGACAGATCATCGCAGCGGGTTGCAAGGGCTTGCAAATTGGCCCGCGAAGGCTCATATACGCTCGGAACCCCGCGGCCAACTCACGCATGAGCGCTAGAGCCTGTCGCACCTGACAAGCTTATGCCGTGCTGCCGCGCGCCTTTTTGAAAGAATCCATTAAATGAATTTCGAGTCCCTCGGCTTATCCAAGCCGCTCCTGACCACGTTGCAAGAACATGGTTACAGTGAACCTACCCCTATACAGCTTCAAGCTATCCCGCCGATTATGGAAGGCCGTGATGTTGTTGGCCTCGCCCAGACCGGCACCGGCAAGACCGCTGCCTTTACCTTACCGCTGCTGCACCGGCTCAGCAAAACCGCAGAGGGTGGTAAAAATCGCCCTGTGAAAGTGCTGATCCTGTCGCCTACTCGCGAATTGGCCGCCCAAATTGATAAATCTGTACGTGACTACGGGGGGCGTTTGCCGCTCAAATCCACCTGCGTGGTGGGTGGCGTACCGATCAAGCGGCAAATCACAGCCATTCGAAATGGCGTTGATTTTCTTGTGGCCACGCCGGGCCGATTGGAAGACCTCGTTTCTCAAAGAGCTGTACGGCTTGATCAGGTCGAAACCGTTGTACTCGACGAAGCCGACCAGATGCTGGATATCGGGTTTATGCCCGCCATCAAGCGCATCCTGAAACTTTTGCCCAAAAAACGGCAAACGCTGCTTTTCTCGGCCACCATGCCCAAAGAGATCAAAGCCCTCTCCAACGATCACTTGCAAAATCCGGTTGAGGTGGCTGTGACGCCGGTCGCCAAAACGGCTGACAAAATCGCGCAGAGTGTGATGCACCTGCCCGGTGAAGGCAAAGTGAATGCCATGACCAAACTGGCCAAAACCCACCCCGGAAAGCGGATCATCGTATTCGCCCGCACCAAGCGCGGGGCTGACAAAATCGCCCGCAAGCTGGTGGCCGAAGGCGTTCATGCCGAGGCTATCCACGGCAATAAATCCCAAAGCCAGCGGGTGCGCACCCTTGCGGCTTTCAAGAACGGGAAAACGCTGGTGCTGATCGCTACCGATATCGCAGCCCGTGGCATCGATGTGCCCGGCGTAGAACTTGTGGTTAATTATGATTTGCCGAACGTGCCGGAAAGCTATGTGCACCGGATTGGCCGCACCGCACGCGCCGGAGCCTCTGGCCTTGCTGTCTCTTTCTGCACACCGGATGAGGTTAAACTTTTGCGGGCGGTTGAGCGCCTGATTAAGATGAAAATTCCGGCGCTGGCGGCGGATGGATCTCCTTTGCAGGAAAAAGATGTCCCGCAGGCCCGCGCCGCAAAACGCCCCGATGCAGGCCGACCCAACCAGCGCCGGCGACGCTACCGGCCGCGCCAGAAAGCCAGCTAGGCAGTTCGGCCCGAAATAGCGTTATCCAAAATAAGCTTTGATGCCACCGTTCCGGTGGCATTTTTGCAACAAGTGGCAAAAATGGAGCGGCGGCGCCGTGGCCTAGGCTTCGCCTCGGCGGCCCCAACTGATATCGGGTGCGAAAAATTGCCCATTCATTAAACTGTGACCGAATGCCGATTGCGCCCTTCCTGATGCGCGGGTAAAACAACGCTCATGTCTTTTTGGGAATTCGCAAATCCTGTGCGCTTCATGCGCCTGTCTGATCGTCTCCTGCCGCTATTTGCGGTTTTGGCGACCGTCACCCTTGTCCCTGCACTCGTCTGGGGGTTTTTCTTCACGCCCGATGATGCCCGCCAGGGCTCAACTGTGAAAATCATCTATGTGCATGTGCCGACAGCCTTTTTGGCGATCAACATCTATTTCATGATGTTTGTAACTTCGTTGATCTGGCTGATCCGCCGTCATCATGTTTCGGCGCTTGCCGCCAAGGCTGCCGCCCCGATTGGCGCGGTTATGACGCTGATCGCCTTGATCACCGGCGCTGTCTGGGGGCAACCCATGTGGGGCACCTGGTGGGTTTGGGACCCGCGCCTCACCTCGTTCCTGATTATGTTTATCTTCTATATCGGCTATATCGCGCTTTGGGCCGCAATTGACGAAGCAGACAAAGCCGCAGACCTCACGTCGATCCTGTGTATGATCGGCTCGGTCTTTGCCATTGTATCCCGCTATGCCGTGAACTTCTGGAGTCAGGGGCTACATCAAGGCACCTCGGCACCTATCGTCAGGCCAGGCGAGGAAACTCAAGTTTCAGCTGTATTCTGGCAACCGTTGATGCTGGCAATTGCCGGGTTTATTCTCTTATTCCTTGCCCTGTTGTTGCTGCGCACCCGAACCGAAATCCGCAATCGTCGTATAACCGCCCTTCGGGCAAGAGAGGCCTGATGCTCCCTGACCTCGGAAAATATGCGCTTCCGGTATTGGCGGCCTATGCATCTATGATCATACTGGTTGTGGGTCTTGTTCTTATCTCCCTGAAGCGTGGCAGCGTAAGCAAGAAAACGCTCGCCAGGCTTGAGCAAAATCGCAAAGCTAAAGCTGATGAGTGACAAAAAAAGGAAATTCAACTTTTTCCTACTCGCGCCACCGCTGATTTTCCTCGGTTTAGCAGCGATGTTTTATGTGGGTCTTCAGCGCGAAAACCCCAACGCTCTGCCCTCCGAATTGATCGGTCGTTCGGTCCCGGCGGTAAACCTCACCGACCTTCGGGAAGATCCTGCGCCGGTCGACGCAGACTTTTCAGCCGACAACGTGAAACTCGTGAATTTCTGGGCGAGCTGGTGTGGCCCCTGCCGTGCCGAGGCCCCGATTCTGGAACGGATGGCCGATGAAATGGAAATCCCGATTATCGGGATCAACTACAAAGACCAGCCAGAACAGGCCAAAGCCTTCCTTAGCCAGTTTGGGGACCCTTTCATAAAAATCGGTGCGGATTTTACGGGCCGCAACGCCATCGAATGGGGCGTTACCGGCGTTCCGGAAACATTTGTGGTTGATGAAAACGGGGTGATCTTGCTGCGCTACCCGGGGCCGATTACCCAGTCGGTTTTAGATAGTCATCTCTTGCCGCTGCTCAATGGTGTGGCCGAGTAGAACGCTCTTCAAGGGCCACCGCTGCCTGCATATCAGACTATTCTTCTTCCTCAATCGCGTATTTCTGGAAAATCCCGACCTGCGAAAATATGAAGACAAAAGTCGCAATCGGTAGGAAGAACGTTTTGAACGTTACCCACAAATCAGTATCAAAGTTGCGCCAAACCAACTCGTTGACCAAGGCAAGGCTAAAGAAAAACAGCGCGAAGCGTTTGGTGAAAATCATCCAGCCTTCGTCTTGCAGAGGCATCATCGATCCCATCAGATACCGCAAATAGCTCTGCCCGCGCAGCAGGCCAAAGCCAAGCGTGCCGGCAAATGCGAGGTAAAGGATGGTCGGTTTCATTTTGATAAATGTGGCATCTTGCAGCCAAAGGGTCAGGCCGCCGAAAATCACCACAATGATCGCGGTAATAACAGCCATTTTGGGCAAGTGCCTCGTGGAAAACCACGAATAGGCCAACGCGATCAAAGTTACAGGGATAAATACTCCGGTCGCAAACAGAACCTGTGTTAACTGGCGCTCGTCATCCGAGGAACCCTCAGGAAAAGGGGCCAGCCGATAAGCCAGAAAAAATACAATGATCGGGCCCATTTCGAGCACGAGTTTCAGAATCGGGTTTTGCGTTTTATCTTCCATCCTGCCTATCTAATGCCTCTCTTAGCCGAATTCCACCACTACTGCACCCAAGGCAATAAAGACCATTAAAACCGCGCGAACCGGACCAACCGTTTCGCGCAGGAATAACCACCCGATCAGGGCTGCAAAAACGGTTGAGGTTTCTCGCAATACGGCGGCCTGTCCTACGCTATCCAACCGGGTTGCCAGCATCACCGAGCCAAAACTCATGTAGGCAATAAGCCCGCCCAGAAACCCGCGTCGCATCAATGGCGCTAGCCGCGGCTTTACATCCATCCGCTTGTAATGGCGAAGCGAAATAAAGGGAAAGAGCAAACCGTCAAGAAAGAAAAACCAGGCAAGAAAGGTGAACGGGTCAGCCGTTGCCCGAATTCCATAGGCATCATAAGTGGTGTAGCCAGCCACAAACAAGCCGGTGATGAAGGCCAATCCAAGGGCTTGCCAGAGCCTTTTCCGATCCACATGCGTCCGGTTCAGGTTGTAGGCCGCCAAGCTAAATATTCCACAAAGAAGCAAGGCAACACCCAGCCATTGGATAAAGGAAAAGTGTTCGCCAAAAACAAAACCGGCGGCAATAACGGTTACAAGAGGGCCGGTGCCGCGGACCACGGGGTAAACAACGGTATAAGCACCTCGGGAATAGGCCATGGCCTGAAAAACCTTGTAGCCAATGTGAATGACCAGCATGAAAGCAAAAATCGGCCACATGTGAGGCTCGGGCCATGGGACGACGAAAAGCGCAAAGGGGGCGGCCATCAACGTGTAAGAAATATCTATTGCGCCGCGCGTAAGCCATGGGTCATAGCGCCCTTTTTGCAGGGCCCCAAAAATGGCGTGTGTAAACGCGGCAAGCAATGCCAAGCCCACCGCAAGCCAGTGGCCTTCAGGCGTTCCGGCCAGCCCGATCAGCCACTCGCTCACTCGACACCGGCCAGGGCATTGGCAAACTCGGCCGGATCAAATGGAGACAGATCGTCTATCGCCTCACCCACGCCGATCGCATGGATCGGCAGGCCAAAACGGTCCGCCAGAGCAACCAAAACCCCGCCTTTGGCGGTGCCATCGAGTTTGGTCATGACCAACCCGCTGACATCCGCGATTTTGGTGAATATCTCCACCTGATTTAATGCATTTTGGCCCGTTGTCGCGTCCAGTACCAACAAAGTATTGTGTGGCGCGTCCGGGTCCTTTTTGCGAAT
>DFBP01000075.1:9181-16756 GCA_002366685.1 Rhodobacterales bacterium UBA3077
TCGGCCTTTCCCATCGCTTCAAACGCAAGCGAGGCGGGGTCCGAACCCTCGGGGGCGGTTAAAACCGGCACGCCGGCACGCTCGCCCCAAACCTGTAACTGTTCAACCGCTGCCGCGCGAAAAGTATCGCCTGCTGCGATCACCACCGATTTGCCAGCCCCTTTAAGTTGGCTCGCGAGCTTGCCAATGGTTGTTGTCTTGCCCGAGCCATTAACCCCGACCACCAGCACAACCTGCGGCCGCTTGCTATATATCGGCAACGGCTGCGCCACCGGTTCCAGTATCTTCGCGCATTCTGCCGCCAAAAGCCGCTTGATCTCCTCTGCGCCCAGCTTCTTGCCAAACCGCCCTTCGGCCATGTTGGCGGCAACCTTTAGCGCCGTCTCTACGCCCATATCCGCCGAAATCAGCAGTTCCTCAAGGCTTTCCAGCATCGCATCGTCGAGCACCCGCTTTGGCCCGTCTTGCCCAAGCGCCCGCGCAATCAACCCCGGCTTCGGTGCTTCCGGTTCAACAAGGGCCTGCACACCGTCTTCGATCTTCGCGGACGATTTGGTCAACCTGTTCTTAAGTTTCGAGAAAAAAGACATAGCCCCTCCATTTCCCCCTACTTAATACGCTTCCTCCAGCATGGAAAGCACCCGTCTTGTCTTTTTTAAAATACTCCGGGGGAATTGGCGAAGCCAAGGGGGCAAAGTCCCTAAACACCCTCAGGGAAAAACTTGAGTACCGAGCGTATCGGATTGGGCGCCGCCTGCCCGAGCCCGCAAATCGAAGCGTCGACCATTGCGTCACACAGGTCTTCAAGCAGAATTTTGTCCCATGTGCCCTGCTCCATAAGCTTTACCGCTTTTTCGCAGCCAACACGGCACGGCGTGCATTGCCCACAGCTTTCCTCCGCAAAGAACCGCAGCATATTCAGGGCTGCTTCCCGCGCCGAATCCTGATCTGATAGCACCACCACCGCGGCTGAACCGATAAAACTTCCATGCTCTTGCAGCGTGTCAAAATCCAGCGGTACATCATTGAGGCTGGCAGGGAGCAAGCCTGAAGACGGCCCTCCCGGCTGATAAGCCAAAAGCGCGTGTCCGTCAGCCATACCTCCGCTGGCTTCAATTACATCGGTGATCGTTGAACCTGCTGGAAGCAACTTAACTCCCGGATACCGCACGCGGCCAGATACCGAGTAGCTCCGCAACCCAATGCGCCCGTTTTTCTCGTGGCTGCTAAAAACTTCGGGGCCGCCTCGGCAGATCTTGCTGACCCAGTGCAAGGTTTCCACATTATGCACCAGAGTGGGCCGCCCGAATATCCCGTTTTGTGCTACGTATGGCGGCCGCAGCCGTGGTAACCCGCGCTTGCCTTCAATGCTCTCGATCATCGCGCTTTCTTCGCCGCAAATATAGGACCCAGCCCCGCGACGAAGCTCCACATAACCGGTGTTAATCAACCCCGCGCGCACCAGCTTCTCCAGCTCTACTTTTAAAATACTCCGGATCTCCGGGTATTCATCGCGCAGGTAAACAAACACTTTTTCGGCTTCTACNNCGGGCTCACCTTCGTCGGCGTTTATTGCCATATAGCGCGGGCCGGTTTCAGCGCGCACAAAGCTCCACTTTCGACCGGCAGGAAAACCAGCGCCACCCATTCCGCGCAGGCCGGATTGCAAAACCATATCCTGCACGTCTTCCGGCGTTTTTTCACCAGCCCTGAGCGCCTCAAGGGTTCGATAGCCACCATCATCCCGATAGGCTTCAAACGTTTCGTAGTCAGGAAGTGCCAGTGCTGCGCCATGGTCGGAAACCGCGTTCGCCACGCTCTTGGCACCCGCATCCGCTACGTGGTTATGCCCTACAGCCACCACAGGCGCTTGATCACACCGCCCCATGCAAGGTGCGCGCACAACCCGCAATTCAGGGTGGCGCACCGAAAGTTCATCAAACAGGGCCAGCGATCCGGCCATCTCGCAGGACAAGGAGTCACAAACTCTCAAAGTTAAGGGAGGCGGCGCTTCTCCTTCTCCCAACATATCAAAATGGGCATAAAAGCTCGCGACCTCGAATACTTCGGCCTGAGCCAGCTTCAAGCGCTCAGCCAACGCCCTGATGTGGGGCTGGCTCAAGCCGCCAAAATGGTCTTGAATATTATGAAGGTACTCTATGAGGAGGTCACGCCTGAGGGGGGCCTCCCCAAGTAATTCCAAGAGACTTGCCAAGGCTGTATCATCCAGCTGCCGCCCCTTTGGGGTTCGCCGTCCTTTGCCCCTGCCCGATTTCCATGTGCCTGCCGCCTGCGCCATCAATTCGCCTTTCCAGAAATTTTCGTCAGCATAGCCCCCCAGTGCGCGCATCCCAAGTTGAAAACCGACTCCAGACGGCACGATATCGCCCAATCCCCGCTTGCCACTTGCCAAGCCCCCATCGAATTTGCTGATATACCCTCGAACAAATGGAGTTGATTCCCATGATCCGCATATTAATTGCCCTGGTGCTCGCCACCACCGCGGCCCACGCGCAAGACAGCGAAAGCACATTGCTAAAGAAAATGCGTATGGGCACGATCATGACCGAAGACAGCTTTCGGGCAATGGCGGAAGGCAACACCATCACCTACAATAACGCTGGCGACGATATTTACCGCGAGTATTACCGGCCCGGCACCAACCGCGTGGTCATTGAGTGGACCACCCCAAGCGATGACGGTCAGGTCAATTGCGACCTCGGAACTTGGCGCGCCGAAGGCAATGCCATATGTTTTGACTGGAACCGCACCGGCACGGTATGTGCGCTTTGGGTCGACTACCAAGGCGAGTATATTTCGGAACTGGTGGTAGATGGCGAGCGCCGCGGCAATGTCGAAGTTATCTCGGAAATTACGCAAACCCCTCTTTATTGCGAGGTAGGGCTGGTTTCTCTCCCGGCTTCACCCGTACCGGCTGGATGATGCGCAAGGTCCTATTAACCACAGTTTTCCTTTCGCTTTTGCCCTTTGCTGTCGTGGCTCAGAGCCTTCAGGAAAGCCTTGCCAGCGCGCCCGATATTCCCTTCGCGGAATGGCGGGATATGACCGCAGGCCAAACGGTTGTCTATGAAATAGACGGAAATACTTTCGCTTACGAAGCCTATCGGCGTGGCACAAACCGGATTGATATTCGCCTTGATAGCGGCGGCTGCGTGAGCGGCACATGGTATATGGACGAACCCGCATTTTGCTTTGACTGGGAAGACGGCCCTCTAAACTGCTTTCGTCATAAACGCCTGGATGGTCTAATTTATGTTATTGGGGTCGAAAACGGCGAAGAGACCGCGGACATTCAGAAAGTTTCCCGCATTGCACCGATTCCCGTTCAGTGCGGGCCGGCATTATTGAGCCTGTTTATTCCAGAGGCATTTCCATGAAGCACTTCACAATTATTGCGCTCCTTTTTGCGAGCGCTACGCAGGCTCAACAGGTTATGAGCGGTGCGGAATTCGATGAGTTTTCGCGCAATACAACTATGTATTTCACCGAAGGCGGGCTTTTCTACGGTTCAGAGCAATTCTTGCCAAATCGCAGAACCATTTGGCGAGCTGAAGACGGCAGTTGTGTCAATGGAAAATGGGCTGAGGTAGACGGAGACATCTGCTTTATTTACGATATCGGAAGTGGTCCGCATTGCTGGGAATTTATCACAAACGATACCAACATGACTATAACAAACACAACGGGAACCCCCAACGACCCCCCTCTCGTTCTTGAACTCTCGGGGCAGGACACCCGCCCTATTCTGTGCACCGGCCCGGAATTTGGCGTTTAGGCTTCAACGAAATTTAGCAAGGGTTATAGCAGGCGAACGCGTCGCCTAAAAAAGTGACCCCTGCCCGCCATCCGGTTTTGGCCGCTTTGCTGCCGGTTTTGGCTTCCCTGCACCGCTAGGTCCCACTTCCAAGCGGCCATCGGAAAACTGAATTTCAAGCCCCTTGGCCGCTTTTGCGCCAGCAACATCAACCACAACCGCCCCGTCACCCCTCACAACCGCATACCCGCGCTTCAGCGTATTTTCATACCCCAAAGTTCGGCGGGTTCTATCCAACGAGCTCAACGACTGATGCCACACTTTCAACTGTGTCTCCCCCGCGCGAGACAAACGCCCCCCCCAGTTTTCCAGATTATGCCGTTTGAACTGAACATCCTGCTTCAATACCGCTGGCCGAAGCGGATAACGAGACAAATGTAACTGTTTTTGCTGCACAAACCCCATAAGCGCCCGCGGGAGCCGCATTGCAACCCCGTCCAAACGCTGCCTTTTCTCGGCAAGAATCGCATCGCCACGCGGAAGAGCCCGTGAAAGATCACGCAACCGCTGCCCGCCTGTTTCCAGCTTCCGCACCATGCCCTGCACCCTGCGCGCTTCAAGCGCGGCAAGTGAGGCAAGCAAATCAGCCCGAACCGGAACCGCCATTTCCGCAGCGGCGGTCGGGGTTGGTGCGCGTTTGTCTGAAGCATAGTCAACCAAAGTTGTGTCCGTCTCGTGACCCACCGCGGTGATCACCGGAATGGTGCTATTGAAGACGGCGCGAACCACAACTTCTTCGTTGAACCCCCACAGGTCTTCCAGCGAGCCTCCCCCACGCGCCACGATCAAAACATCTGGCCTTGGTAAAGCCCCGCCCGATGTGAAGTTATTAAAACCGTCAATCGCCCTAGCAACTTCTTCAGCGCATTTGTCGCCTTGAACGACGGCGGGCCAAACCAGAACTTTGCGTGGGAAGCGCGCCCGCAACCTGTGCAAAATATCTCTGATCACAGCACCCGATGGTGAGGTCACCACGCCAATCACTTCCGGCAAATAGGGCAGCGCGCGCTTGTGTTCGGCTGCAAAAAGCCCTTCAGCCGCAAGGGCTGCTTTTCTCTTCTCAAGCATTGCCATCAAGGCGCCAACGCCAGCAGGTGCAAGGCTCTCTATCACCAGTTGATAGCGGCTCTGCCCCGGAAAGGTCGTCAATCGTCCGGTCACAATCACTTCCATGCCCGCTTCGGGCTGGTGCGCCAACCGGCTGGCCACACCCTTCCAGACTACACTGGCCAAAACCGCCCGGTCATCCTTGAGGTCAAGATAAAGATGCCCCGAACTTGGCCGCGAAACCCGCCCGACCTCGCCGCGCACGCGCACCCGTCCAAACTCGCCTTCAATGACGCGCTTGACCGCGCCCGAAAGTTCCGAAACAGACAGCGCCGGCGCATTGCCTTCTTCATCATCAAATAGTTCTGACATTTTGCCCACTTGTAACCGCGTTTTTACCACCTTAAAACGAGCACAAGCAAAACCCAAGCGCATCGGAGCGGATTGTGAAAATATTGATACTCGGCGGTGGCGGGCGCGAACACGCGCTTGCCTGGGCGATCAACCAGAATCCGAAATGCACAAGCCTGCTCTGCGCACCGGGTAATGCGGGAATAGCCGGTATTGCGGAATGTGTGGCGCTTGATATCGAAGATGGCGAAACCGTCGCCAAGTTTGCGAAAGAACAGGCTGTTGATTTTGTTGTCATCGGCCCCGAAGCCCCGCTGGCCACAGGCGTTGCGGATGCGCTGCGCGGCGAGAACATCCTTTGCTTTGGACCAACGGCCGACGCCGCGCAACTGGAGGCCTCCAAAAGCTTCACAAAAGAAATCTGCGCTGCCTGCAACGCCCCGACGGCCTCTTATGCCTTCTTTACAGAACTGGAACCGGCCCGCGCCTATATTCACGAACACGGAGCGCCAATTGTCATCAAAGCCGATGGGTTGGCGGCGGGCAAAGGGGTCACCGTTGCGATGGATGAGGCTCAGGCATTGGCAGCGCTTGACGATATTTTCTCCGGCGCAGGCGGCGCTGTGGTCATTGAAGAATTTATGGAAGGCGAAGAAGCCAGCTTTTTTGTCCTTTCCGATGGCAAAACAGCGCTTCCGATCGGCACGGCGCAGGATCACAAGCGCGCCTTTGACAAAGATGAAGGCCCAAATACCGGTGGCATGGGTGCCTATTCACCGGCCCCGGTGATGACCGAAGCAGTCACTCAAAAAGCCATGGATGAAATCATCCAGCCCACGCTCGACGAAATGTCCCGCCGCGGCACACCCTTTCAAGGCGTGCTTTTTGCCGGCTTTATGATCAAAAACGGCCAGCCGCGGCTGGTTGAATATAATGTCCGCTTCGGGGACCCTGAAATTCAGGCGATTGCGATGCGGCTTGGCGGGCAAATACTGGATCTACTGCTGGCTTCCGCCGAAGGTACGCTGGATCAGGCCAAAGTAAACTGGGCCGATGACCACGCATTAACCATCGTGATGGCGGCAAAAGGCTATCCCGGATCCTATGCCAAAGGCGAAACCATTGCCGGATTGGAAGAACGCAGCCCACAAGTCAAAGTCTTTCACGCAGGTACGGCAATTGTAGATGGTGAAGTTGTCTCGAACGGAGGGCGGGTTTTGGCGATAACAGCCCGGGGTGAGACCTTGAAAGATGCGCATGACCGCGCATATGCGCGCCTTAAACGCATCGACTGGCCCGGTGGATTCACTCGGTCAGACATAGGCTGGCGCGCCCTTTAATACTTGTGGTAATTTTAGAGTTCGCAGGCCAACGCACGCTTAAAACCACGAGGCTGAGACGTTGTCCCGATCGTGGTGGCCTGCAATATGCCACCGACCATGCGGGTGCTTACAATCCTTTGCCATGCGCCATCGGCGGTTATTATTTCATCTCCGTCGCCACAATTGCGAACTCCGCCTGAAATAAAGTTATCACCTATCCTGTGATTACTTAACCCCGATACTTGCCCCGCAAGGAGCAGCTCCCGGTTCAGATACCGATATATCTTGAGGACCTTCCCCAAATGAGGGGTTTCGATATATGCGATCTCCACGCGCCCGTCCTGATCAAAATCCCCCACACCAACAGGTGCCAGCCAGCGATAGGGCCGCCCGATTGGCGGTGTCTGGGTTATGAGGCCGTCAACGCCATATATGGCCAAAGATGCCCCCGTATCCATATTTGTTCGAACAACAATCACTTCGGGCCTTCCATCTTGATTGAGATCAGCCAACCGAGGCTCCAAATCCTCAAACACATGCCCTTCACCGGCTTCAATAACCCGCCTTTGCTTATTTGGGCCCACACGCAGCACGAGGCGCGTATATTCGATTTGGTCACCCAACACGCCATGCGCGTACTCTCGCGTCGGGCCGGCGAACCTGGCGGAAACAATCTCCTGCGCAAATGCAAAAGGATCGCCTGCTAAAAATGCAGCCAAAAAAATCAGTATTCTCATCAATAACTCCTGCTAGTTGGTCCAGTATAATCTCATTCCATTCATTTTTCATTCACAAAGTATTTATTCAAATGCCTTTCACGAGGAGCCTTGACCTCGGGACACTTGACGCGTAAATGGCTCACAAGATTGGGGAATAGGTTAACGGTAGACCCGCAGACTCTGACTCTGTTAGTCCAGGTTCGAATCCTGGTTCCCCAGCCATATTTTGGTCCCATCGTCTAGTGGCCTAGGACGTCGGCCTCTCACGCCGATAACACGGGTTCGAGTCCCGTTGGGATCA
>DFBP01000028.1:0-2754 GCA_002366685.1 Rhodobacterales bacterium UBA3077
GCTCTTGAAGAACGGGGCTTTGTGCGAAGATTGGCGCACCGGGCCCGCGCTATTGAAGTTATCAAGCTGCCCGACAGTATAGAATCCGGCTTCCAGCCAACTGTGATTGAGGGCTCCCCCCGTAGCTCGGTTGACATCAAGGTTGATGCCTTTGACCTGCCTGTCATGGGTAAAATCGCGGCAGGCACCCCGATTGAGGCTATCCAGCATGCGAGCAGTTCAATTGGTGTGCCCGGGGCTATGCTCAACACAACGGGCAAGCACTATGCGCTTGAAGTTAAGGGAGATTCTATGATCGAAGCCGGCATTAACAGCGGTGACATCGTGATCATTCATGAGCAACCCGATGCCAATAACGGCGACATTGTCGTGGCCTTGGTCGAAGATCAGGAAGCGACCCTCAAAAAATTGAACCGTACCGGCACCTCGATTGAATTAATTGCGGCCAACCCGGCATTTGAAACACGGGTTTTCACCAAAAATCAGGTCAAAATTCAAGGCAAACTGGTTGGTCTTATCCGGACCTATTGATAGGGCGCACCACCATTTGTCCAAGGTCGTAGCTCTGTATCTGGCATTGCAGACGTGATCACTGGAGTACCCTCTCTGAATGTGATCGAAAAACCGTTTAGCGCTGCGATATCCTGTTTGCCAATAAAGCTACAATCTCCATTCGGTTTTTCCTCAATCTTTGGCGCAATCAAAATCGTGGCACCATCACAAGAACTGACCTCCTTGTTTTGATTCAATATCAAGCGCCAGCCGTTGGAAAGATCCGCCGTTGAAACCCTGCTATTGATCGAAATACCCGGGCGAAAGAAGGCTTCTGATTGGCTCGCCCTGTCACCATCATTTTCAAGCCATATAGAGGCGGAAAACCGATAGGCCGTTTCTTTGTTCAGAATGCGGCCTTGTTCACTTAAGACACCAATCAACGCGCCGTTGTTGTTTACCAACACTTCGGGTCTTTCCCCTCGAACCCATATCACCATTGCCACAAAAAAGGTGGCCACCCCTACGAACCGCGATCTGCCGCGCAGCAAGATCAGCAAACACCCCGATATCCCAATAATTGGCAACACCACCCAGTGTCCATTTGGAATGGTGGTGATCGCGTTTTCAAAACCGGAAGTGAAAGCCGCAACTTCAAGAACCCATCCGATACCCAGCCCCATAATCAAGAACGCATAATAACCCAATCCAAATGGGCTTAAGAAAAGTGCAACAACGGCAGCAGGCATAATGATGAGCCCCATCACCGGAACAGATAACAGGTTAGCCAATAGCCCGAAATTGGATACTTGATTAAAGTGTATCGCCGCCACGGGTGCCGTTGCAGCACCTGCGACGGCAGATGTCATCAATAGCGTAAATGCTGAAAAAAGCCTTCTGGGCATAAATGATCGCAGCCATTTCCACCAACGGGCTGTTCTCAACAGGTCAAATACCGCCACCAGAGCTGTCGTAGCCGAAAATGACATTTGGAAACCGGCTTCCGTTAGGGATTCTGGTCGCATCAACAAAACCAGCAAAGCCGCCAAAGCCACCGCACGTAACGAAAAGGCCGGGCGATCCAGAATCACGGCAAACAACACAACCGCGGCCATGATAAATGCTCGTTGGGTCGCAACGTTTCCGCCCGAAAGGAAAAGATACCCCAATCCAGCCAATAGCGCCGCTACGGCTCCAATTTTTTTGACCGGCATACGCAAGGCTATGCGCGGCACAAGTGCAAGCGCGTGACGAACTATCAAAAACACAAAACCTGTCAAAAGGCCCATATGCAAACCTGATATTGCCAGCAAATGGGCCAGGTTTGAGTCCCGAAGGGTCTGCAATGCGTCCTGATCAATCCGGCTCCGGTCTCCTGCAACAATAGCCGCTGCAAATGCGCCGCGCTGCCCTCCGACCGACTGCGCAACATGCTCCGCTAGGTTTCGCCTTATTGTGGCAAGCCAAAGCCCGCGCCCTTGCTCCGCATAGGGTCGCATTAGGATCAGGGGATTATTGCTATAGCCAACCGCGCCGAGTTGATCGAACCAGGCATGACGCCGAAAATCAAATGCCCCCGGCTCTACTGGTCCCCCAGGGGGTGACAAATTTGCGACAATAGCGACCCTTGCGCCGAGCGTCAGTTCATCCGGCAGGAAGCCGAACAGCGAAACCCTGACCTTCTTCGGGCTTTTCCTGACACGATCAAGCACGACCTGATCAAGCGTCACCCTAAGTGCATTACTTGCTGACCGATCAATATTGATGATCCGCCCTTCGACCGGACCGTAATAGCGAAAAGTCAAAATTGGCGCAGAGACTGAAACGCTTCGATAAACTGACGCAAGATAACCCAAATTTAAGAAAAATACGGCCAGTATGAGCAGCCGAAACCAACTGGACGACCGCCATGCCAACCAAAGCAGAACAACAGATGCAAGCCCTGCTAAACCCGCCACCCAAGTTGGCGGCTCAAACGGCAACGAAAAGTATAGCCCGATCCCGAGGGCCAGCCCGACGGGTGCCCACAAAATCAGGTTTTGCCGCTGGGTTTCCAGCCATGCCACGCCTTGTTCTCTCCCGCTCATTGCCCTAGAACCACAGCATCACCCTGTTATGGTTTCTGAAAGGTTAACAAATGTCTTCTAATGGCGTCGTCACTCGTTTTGCGCCCTCTCCCACCGGATATTTGCATATCGGAGGGGCGCGCACGGCCTTGTTCAACTGGCTTTTTGCCCGGCATCACGGTGGCAAGTTCCTGTT
>DFBP01000028.1:2778-4594 GCA_002366685.1 Rhodobacterales bacterium UBA3077
GGGTTGGATTGGGATGGCGATGCTGTCAGCCAATTCGAGCGGGTTCCACGCCACCAAGAAGCGGCCCAGCAGATGCTGGACGCAGGGACCGCCTATAAATGCTATGCAACAAAAGAAGAAATCGAGGCCTTTCGCGAGCAAGCCCGTGCCGAGAAGCGCCCACCACTGTTTCAGTCCCCCTGGCGCGATTCTACGGACATGCCAGACTTGCCGTTTGTGGTCCGGCTTAAGGCGCCAAAAAGCGGTGAGACGGTTGTCGATGATCAGGTTCAGGGGCGCATAACTTTCCAAAACGAAACTATGGATGACCTTGTCCTTCTGCGGTCAGATGGCACGCCAACCTATATGCTAGCCGTGGTGGTCGATGACCACGATATGGGCGTAACCCACGTGATTCGTGGTGATGACCACCTCACGAATGCCGCGCGGCAAACCCTAATATCTCAGGCGCTCGGCTGGGAGGTTCCGGTTTTTGCACATGTGCCGATGATCCACGGAGAGGATGGCAAGAAGTTGTCCAAGCGCCACGGTGCGCTTGGAGTCGAAGAATACCGTGATATGGGCTACCTTGCGGCGGCAATGCGTAATTATCTGGCCCGCCTAGGCTGGAGCCACGGCAATGATGAGTTCTTCACCACCGAACAAGCCATTGAGTGGTTCTCGTTAGAGCCAATCGGAAAATCCCCTGCGCGTTTTGACTTCAAAAAACTCGGGAACCTGTCTGGTCAGCATATTCGTGCAACCGATAATGCTGAATTACTGGAAGAGATCATCGCCTATGTTGCAGCGCAAAACGGCGAGCCTTTTACCGAAAACCAAAAATCAGTATTCCTCTCATCGATGGACAGCCTGAAGGCTCGCGCAAAGGTCATTCCAGAACTTCTTGATATGGCTTATTTTTTCCTCGGCAGCCGCCCCTTTGTGCCAGATGCAAAGGCGGCGCAAATACTGGATATTGTATCCCGTGGTATGCTGAATCGTTTGACTTCGCGGTTGCGAGATGCTACATGGTCGCTAGAAAATCTCGAAGCGGAAATTCGTGATTTTGCTGAGGGTGAAGAGCTCAAACTTGGCAAAGTCGCGCAACCCCTTCGCGCCGCGCTAACAGGGCGCGGTGTCTCGCCAAGCGTTTTTGACATGATGGTCACGCTTGGCAAGGAAGAAACACTGGCCCGGTTGGAGGATGTCTCAACCTGAGCTGCACTTTTTCTGGTGCGCTCAACGGGCGAATTATGGTTAATAGCTGCCCTCGGGTAGCGCATCGAGAAAGAGGACATATGGCACAAGCGACCCTTAAATTCGGCGATAAAGAGCTGGATCTTCCAATGAAAAGCCCGGCCGTCGGGCCCGACGTTATTGATATCCAGAAGCTTTATGGCCAAGGCGATGTGTTCACATATGACCCCGGTTTTACCTCCACAGCCTCTTGCGAATCGTCAATCACCTATATCGACGGTGACAAAGGCGAACTTCTTTACCGGGGGTACCCGATTGACCAACTTGCGGAAAAGTCACATTTTCTGGAAGTCTGCTATCTTCTCCTCTACGGCGAATTGCCAGATGCGGAGCAGTTGAGCGAGTTTGTGCCACGCGTAACCCGGCACACGATGCTGCATGAGCAAATGGCTTACTTCTACCGCGGATTCCGCCGGGATGCGCATCCTATGTCGATTGTGTGTGGTGTGATGGGGGCGCTATCCAGCTTTTATCACGACTCCACCGATATCAGCGACCCTGAGCAGCGCGAAATTGCGACCATTCGGATGATTGCCAAAATTCCGACGATCACCGCTTGGGCTTATAAATACTCGATCGG
>DFBP01000028.1:4631-5733 GCA_002366685.1 Rhodobacterales bacterium UBA3077
TTTACGCTCCACGCAGACCACGAGCAAAACGCCTCAACTTCAACGGTGCGCCTTGCTGGCTCCTCGGGGGCCAATCCTTTTGCCTGTATTGCTGCCGGTGTTGCTTGCCTGTGGGGGCCCGCACACGGGGGCGCCAACGAAGCTGCACTTAGTATGCTGCGTGAAATCGGTACGGTTGACCGCATCCCTGAATACATTGCCCGCGCCAAAGATAAATCGGACCCGTTCCGTCTGATGGGCTTTGGGCACCGCGTTTACAAAAACTTTGACCCGCGCGCCAAAGTTATGAAGGAAAGCGCTGACGAGGTGCTTGGCCTGATGGGGATTGAAAACAATCCTACTTTGCAAGTTGCCAAAGAGCTTGAAAAAATTGCCCTTAGTGATCCCTATTTCATTGAGAAAAAGCTCTATCCGAATGTTGATTTCTACTCCGGCATCATTCTGGACGCGATGGGCTTCCCGACTTCGATGTTTACGCCGATTTTTGCGCTCGCCCGCACCGTTGGCTGGATCGCACAGTGGAAAGAAATGATTTCGGACCCAACGCAAAAAATCGGTCGCCCGCGCCAGCTTTATACCGGCGCAACCTTCCGGGACTACGTGGACGTAGAAAACCGGTGAGCAAAAGCCTGAAAAGAGTGGAGGCCGAGGCGCAAGCCCTCGGCCTTTCTATTGATATCATCCGTGAAGACGTTTTAACCACGACAGCGCAACTGGCCGCCGATGCGCGTGGCTGCGTGGTAGATCAAATTGTAAAATCAATTCTATTTCGTGCCGAAGATTCCGAACAACATGTTCTTTTTCTAACGGCGGGAAGTAACAGGGTCGACACCCAAAAAGCGGCGCATGTTTGCGGGCGCAAGCTCGCGCGTGCTGACGCCGCTAGTATTCGCAGCTATACCGGGTTTGCTATTGGAGGTGTTTCCCCGCTGGGTCATCTAAACCCGGTCGCCAAATTTATGGACCAGCGCTTACTTGATTTCCCCACAGTCTGGGCCGCCGCAGGCACGCCGAGCCATGTGTTCAAGATTGACCCCAATCTGCTGCTCGAAAAAACCCGCGCCATTTTGGCTGACTTTACTGAATAGCTCTACTGAACTTG
>DFBP01000028.1:5881-6057 GCA_002366685.1 Rhodobacterales bacterium UBA3077
GGCACCGCTTTACTGTCCGTCAGCAAGTTTACGAGTGTGAAAGAGGACGCAAGCATTGCACGGCGCATAATTAGGGCTGTTAGCCAGTTTGTTTTGTAGCCAATCACCATAGGAGTCCCGACAGCCGCCAGTTCGATCGAGACGGTCCCCGAGGCGGCCAAAGCCAATTCGGACGC
>DFBP01000010.1 GCA_002366685.1 Rhodobacterales bacterium UBA3077
AGGCTGCGCATTTCGTCGTAATCCAGCAAGCTGTCTTGTTTCCGCACGCCGTATTGCACCGCGTTGAACCACTTGCCAGACTGGTTTGGCCGCGCACCGTGGGTCAGGTGCCCGCCTGATGCCAGATTCATGCCGAGGATAGTATCTCCCGGTTTGATCAAGGCATTAAATACGCCTTGGTTGGCCTGCGAACCGGAATGGGGCTGAACATTCGCAAATTCACAGCCAAATAGAGCTTTGGCACGGTCGATCGCGAGGGTTTCTGCCACGTCTACATATTCACAACCGCCATAATAGCGGCGGCCCGGATAGCCTTCGGCATATTTGTTAGTCATCACCGAACCTTGCGCTTCCATAACCGCCGCAGAAACTATATTTTCGGATGCAATAAGTTCTATCTCGTCCCGTTGGCGGCCCAGTTCGCCGGTTATTGCGGCTTTGATTTCGGGGTCACGGCTATCTAGTGTTTCGGTGAAGAATCCTGAATCGATGGTCATGGGCGCTCTCCTTGGTTGGATTTTCCTTCCTATAGGGGGATTTGGGCCCTTGGTACAACCCAAAACCGCCCACTGCGCTTCTATGTCCGACATTCTGGATTGCGCGCTTGTAAACCGCACCATCCCTTGCAAATATAGCGGGAACTTTGGGAGCCGACATGGCATTTGAAAAAATACACTTTACGGCGAATGATACCGAAAACGCGCAAGCTGCAATGCAGAGGCTCGTTGGCTTGTATGGTCAGGTGGCTGTTGAAGATGCCGATGTAATTGTCCCGTTGGGGGGGGACGGGTATATGCTGTCAACTTTGCATGCTTCTCAAAGCTTGCCGATGCCTGTGTACGGTATGCATCAGGGGGCGGTTGGTTTTTTAATGAACGAATACCTGGAAGCGGATTTACCCAAACGTATTGAAGCCGCGGAACGGGCTGAAATTCATCCTCTGAAAATGCATACGCTTTGTATGGATGGCTCGGAGTCCCAAGCTCTGGCGATCAACGAAGTTTCATTGCTCCGAAATGGGCCACAAGCCGCGAAGTTACGGATTTCCATAAATGGACAAATCCGGATGGATACTTTGGTTTGTGATGGCGCACTGGTTTCAACCCCCGCGGGTTCAACAGCCTATAACTATTCAGCACACGGCCCGATTCTTCCGATCGATGCAAATATTCTGGCACTGACAGCGGTTGCGGCTTTCAGGCCAAGGCGGTGGCGTGGGGCTCTTTTGCCAATGGATGCAGATATCAGCATCGAGGTGTTGGAGCCGCACAAGCGGCCTGTCTCAGCGGTAGCGGATTCTTCAGATGTCCGGGATGTGGTGCGTGTGGATATTGGCATTGAGCCAAGCATTACCCACGCTTTGCTATTTGACCCGGGCCATGGCCTCGAAGAACGCTTGCTTAACGAGCAGTTTCAGTAGGAGAATAACATGGCATTGAGTACCAGAACACAGCTGAAATGGTGGGGAATTACGGCGGTCGTAATGATCGCGGCCCTGTGGATATTAGGCGGCGCGCTGCTTCCCTATATCGCCGGTGCGGCAATTGCTTACTTGCTAGATCCGGCTGCCGACCGCCTCGTTAAAATCGGTTTTTCAAGGTTGTGGGCGACGATCGTTATTTGTTTGATATCGGCGACCATATTTTTCCTGGCCATGCTCATTGTCCTGCCGCTTCTCGTTGATCAGTTGGTGGGGCTGGCCCGATTAGCCCCCAATATGGTGGCCAATCTTCAAACCTATCTTGGCGAGAAGTTCCCGCAATTCTTTGTTGATGACTCGATGTTGCGGAAGGGATTGATCTCCTTGCAAAACGTATTAACAGATCAGGGAATGGTGCTTGTGAACGGTATATTGAATTCATCGCTTGCCGTCGTTGATTTCGTTATCTTAGTGGTCGTTACACCGGTGGTCTCTTTCTATCTTCTGTTGGATTGGGATCGGCTAACCGCCAAAATCGATAGCTGGCTGCCACGTGAACACGCGCCAACAATCCGGCGTTTGGCAAGGGATGTTGACGGTATTCTGGCTGGATTTGTCCGGGGGCAGCTTACAGTGAGCACAATTCTTGGCTGCTTTTACGCAATTTCGCTGGCGCTGATCGGGCTACAATTCGGCGCTGTCATCGGGCTGGTCGCGGGTTTGATTTCTTTCATCCCTTTTGTCGGGTCGACAATCGGCGGCGGAGTTTCTATCGGCGTGGCACTGTTTCAATATTGGAATGATCCGATATGGATTGGCGTCGTTGCGGCTGTATTTGCATTTGGGCAATTTGTAGAAGGCAACTTTCTCACGCCGAAACTTGTGGGCGGATCTGTCGGGCTGCACCCGGTATGGCTTATGTTTTCGCTGTCTGCATTTGGATCCCTGTTTGGGTTTGTAGGCTTATTGATTGCTGTGCCGGTATCGGCAAGCATTGGGGTTTTGGGGCGTTTCTTGATGGACCAGTATATGGAAGGCTCGCTATATAAAGGCCCGCAGCCGCCGGAGGACGAATGAGCGCTGCCAAACAACTTGTGCTCGATCTACCGGTGCGGCAGGCTCTTGGGCGGGCTGACTTTTTTGTGGCACCTTGCAATGCGATGGCCGTTACTCAACTTGATGCTTGGCAGCAATGGCCGCAGGGTCGGTTAGCGCTCGTTGGTCCGTCCGGCAGTGGGAAAACCCACCTGTCACATGTTTGGGCCGGCATGACGGGGGCAAAAATTGTAAAGGCGGTAAATCTACAGCTTTCAGATTCATCGGGCGCACTTGTGGTTGAAGATGTCGAAAGCATTGATGGCAACGAAGAGGCTTTGTTCCATGTCTATAACGCGTTGCATGCTACAGGCTATCCGCTTTTGATTACCGGCCAATCCGCTCCTTCGCGCTGGGAGCTTTCCTTAGCTGATCTGCGATCAAGGCTCGAGTCGGTCCCGGTCGTGCAACTGGAATCACCAGATGATGATTTGCTTTCCATGATTATGGTTAAATTGTTTGATGATCGGCAGTTGCCGGTTTCACCGAAGCTCATACGTTTTCTGGTTGCCCGGGTCGGACGGTCTTATGAAGCGGTTCACCAAATGGTAGCAGAGCTGGACAAAGCTGCGCTGGCGGCTCGAAAACCGTTAACGGTGCATTTGGCTTCAAAGTTTTTGAAAGAGCAGGCAAATGATTGATGCAGATTTTCTGAACGGAAGTAGGCCAGAGCCGGTTGAGATTCCCGTCGAGGGGCCCGCGAGATTTATAAACCGTGAGCTGTCTTGGCTCGCATTTAACTGGCGTGTGTTGGAAGAGGCTGACAACGAATCGGTTCCATTGTTGGAGCGCGTGCGGTTTTTGGCCATTTCGGCCACAAATCTGGACGAGTTTTTTACCGTGCGGGTCGCCGGCCTGCGCGAAATGTGTGTTGAGGGGATAAGGCAGGTTTCGGCAGATGGTCTGTCTCCGCAGGCGCAGCTGGAGAAGATCAACGACGATGTGCGGGCGCTGATGATCCGCCAGCAATCGACGTGGGTTAAATTGAGCGCCGCACTTAAAAATGAAAGTATATTGATTCTCGGTAAGGACGATGTGCTTGAAAGCGATAGGGACGCGCTTGCCCGAACATTTATCGAACAGGTTTTTCCGATCCTAACGCCAATTGCATTGGATCCGGCTCACCCTTTTCCGTTTATCGGATCTGGTGGCTTTGCCCTGGCGCTTCAGCTTAAAAGAAAGGGGGATAAACCCCGACTCACCGCACTTTTACCTGTGCCTCCACAAATACCGCGCTTTTACCGGCTTGCTGATGGCGAAGATGGCGCGCTGCGATTTTTGCCGTTGGAAGCGTTGCTGGAAATGTTTGTCTCTGAGCTATTCCCCGGCTATCGGCTGCAAGGCAATTGTGCCTTCAGAGTGCTGCGCGATAGCGACCTTGAGGTGGAGGATGAAGCCGAGGATCTGGTGCGCGAGTTTGAAACCGCGTTAAAACGGCGGAAGCGGGGCAGGGTTATCCGGATGAGCATCTCGATGGATGCACCAAGTGAGCTACGCGACACCATCATTCGGGAAACAGGTGTTCAACCCGATGAACTGATCGAAACCGAAGGATTGATAGGATTTGATGATCTTTCCGAGCTCATTCTAAGTTCCCGGCCTGATCTGTTATGGGGGCCGTTTACCCCCCGCGTTCCTGAGCGCGTGCAAGATAACGGGGGGGATATTTTTGCAGCGATGCGGCAAAAAGATATGCTGCTCCACCACCCTTATGAAACTTTCAACACGGTGGTTGAGTTTCTGCAACAAGCCGCGCATGACCCCGATGTGATCGCGATCAAGCAAACGCTTTATCGCACCAGCCGAGACAGCCCGATCGTGGCTGCGCTTTGCGAGGCGGCGGAATTGGGGAAATCTGTCACGGCGGTTGTGGAACTTAAAGCACGCTTTGATGAGGCGGCCAATATCCGGCTCTCGCGCACATTGGAGCGGGCTGGCGCAACGGTGGTTTATGGTTTTATTGACTGGAAAACCCATGCGAAAATTTCGACAGTGGTGCGGCGTGAAAACGGTAAGCTTGCGACTTATACCCACTTTGGAACCGGAAACTACCATCCGATCACGGCAAGTTTCTATACAGATCTTTCGCTCTTTACCTGCGATAAAGCGCTGGGGCGTGATGCGGCCAAGGTCTTTAATTATGTATCTGGCTATGCCCAGCCGGAGAGCCTGGAGGCGCTTGCAATCGCACCGCTGACCTTGAAATCGACATTACTGGAAGGAATTGAGGCCGAGATCGCCCACGCCAAAGCCGGCCGCCAAGCCGCGGTTTGGGCCAAGATGAACGCGCTCATTGAACCCGAAGTGATTGACGCACTCTATAAGGCGTCAGCAGCCGGGGTGGAGATTGACCTCGTTGTGCGTGGCATTTGTGGGCTGCGCCCCGGCGTGAAAGGGCTTTCGGAAAACATCCGTGTGAAATCGGTGATCGGTCGTTTTCTGGAACACTCCCGCATATGCTGTTTCGGGAACGGATCAAAACTGCCTAATTCGAAAGCCAAGGTCTATATTTCCAGCGCTGACTGGATGGGGCGAAATCTGAACTGGCGAGTCGAAACCTTGGTGCCGATTAAAAACAAAACCGTTCATGCGCAGATCATCGAGCAGATCATGGCCGCAAATATGGCAGACACAGCCCAAAGCTGGGTTTTAAACGGTGACGGTGAATACTTACGGCACAAAGGCGAAAACCTGTTCTCGTGCCACAGGTTCTTTATGGAAAATCCGTCCCTATCAGGGCGAGGCGCGGCGGGCGCAAAAGATGCTCCAAGGTTAGCGCATGCAAGAGACTAATCAGGAATATCACCGTGTTGGCGTTATCGACGTTGGCTCCAACTCGGTGCGCCTTGTTGTTTTTGACGGCATCGCGAGATCACCTGCCTATTTTTTTAATGAAAAGGTCCTTTGCGGCTTGGGGCAGGGGTTGGCTGAAAGTGGTGTGCTGTCCCCACCCGGGCGGGTGCGCGCCCTTCAGGCGATCAAACGGTTCGCTTTATTGTTGGAGCATATGGGGGTTGAAAAGGTTTCAACGGTTGCAACAGCCGCGGTCCGTGAAGCCACAGACGGGCCTGATTTTTGCGCCGAAGTCCTGCGCGAAACCGGCATTGAACTTTATGTCGCGAGTGGTGAGGAAGAGGCGAGATTGTCTGCACAAGGCGTGCTGCTAGGATGGCCGGATGCCCATGGACTGGTCTGCGATATTGGCGGTGCATCCTTGGAACTGGCAAGATTGAATAACGGGCAGGTTGGTAGCAGAGAGACCTCGGCGCTGGGTCCTCTTAAACTGGCCGATTACACCGGTGATATTGAAGCCCATATCCGCAATGTCGCGATTGAAACCATGAATACAGTTGGTGCTCCAAAGGGTGAGCGATTGTTCCTTGTTGGCGGCTCCTGGCGGGCTTTGGCGCGGCTTGATATGGCGCGGCGCGCTTATCCACTACATGTGTTGCACGAATATCAAGTAACGCCGGAAAACATGGCTGAAACGGCCAATTGGGCCAGTGAGCAGTCTCCGGAGGCGCTTGCCGAACTGACCGAAACCTCAATGGCGCGGCTTAATCTGGTGCCTTTGGCTTCCAGAGTTATGCAAGGGTTGATCGAAGTGTTGCAACCTTCGGAAATTGCGATATCTAGCTATGGCATTCGAGAGGGCATGCTTTATGAAGCGATGTCCAAAGACATGCGCCGCCTTGATCCGCTGATCGAGGCTTGCAGATATATGGAGGCCACAAATGCGCGCTTTCCCGGCTTTGGTGATGCGCTCTTTGACTGGCTGAAGGGCCTGTTTATAGATGCAGATCAACGCCTTTTGCTGGCGGCGTGTTTGTTGCACGATACTACGTGGCGCGCCCATCCCGACTACCGGGCGGATATGTGTTTTGAGACTGTAACGCGGGCGAATATGGGGGGGATAGATCATGAAGGGCGGCTATTTCTGGCATGGGCCATTCGCAGCCGGTACAAATCTGGAGGAGGCGAGGAGGGCGCATCACTTTCACTATTGCCAACAGAAAAAACCGATCTGGCGCGCAGGTTAGGCTTGGCCATGCGTCTTGGTGCCATGATCTCTGGCGCTCAGGCGGTGATGTTGAAAAATACCACTTTGACCATAGAAAACGGCTCACTGACCCTCTGCCTTCATGGGAATGCAAAATCCTTGATGGGGGAAGTTCTTGAAAAGCGCCTTCAGGCCCTTGCCAAAGCTTTTGATCTATTGCCAGCCATAGAAACACAATAAAAAACGGCCCGCCATAGCGAGCCGTTTAAAATATTTTTCCCTGAGGCTTGAGCCAGCATTCTTACGGCGGTCAAACAACCAGTTCGCTGGGGTCGTCCGGTTATCTTATTGGCAACCATCTCTCACGAACTAAGCGATTGTTAGCCCACGGAACGCGATTCTGCAAAGGAAAACTGCGACATTTTGGAACTCTTCGTTGCACGCGCGCGAGCGTTAGCCTAAACCAAAGAAAACGTTCTATCTGGAGTGCCTAAATGCGTTTGTCCCGTTACTTTATGCCTGTTCTCAAGGAAACCCCGGCCGAGGCAAGTATTGCCAGCCACCGGCTAATGCTGCGTGCCGGAATGATCCGCCAAAGCGCTGCCGGTATCTATAGCTGGTTGCCATTGGGCTTTAAGGTTTTGAAAATTCTTGAGAACATCGTGCACGAAGAACAGCAGAGGGCCGGGCATATCCCGATGCTGATGCCGACATTGCAATCGGCGGATCTATGGCGCGAATCCGGTCGTTATGATGATTTTGGTGAGGAAATGCTGCGGATCACGGACCGCCACGGCCGCGATATGCTGTATGGCCCGACCAACGAGGAACTTATCACCGATATCGTGCGCCATTCTGTGAATTCATATAAGGAGCTGCCCCTGACGCTGTACCAAATCCAGTGGAAGTTCCGCGACGAGGTTCGCCCCCGGTTTGGCGTGATGCGCGGCCGCGAGTTCTATATGAAAGACGGCTATAANNCGGCCCTATTGGTGGCGACCACTCTCACGAGTTCCTTGTGCTGGCAGAAACCGGAGAGTCGGAGGTGTTTTACGATAGCGAAGTAACAGACCTTAGCCTCGGCGAGCGGTCCGTGGATTATGATAGTGTCGAACAATGCCAAGGCATTTTTGACGAGTTCACAACGCCCTACGCCCGAACCGACGAGACCCATGACGAAACGTTATTTGCCGAAGTGCCGGAGGGCCGCAAACGCACGGCACGCGGTATTGAGGTTGGACAGATATTCTATTTCGGT
>DFBP01000033.1:0-740 GCA_002366685.1 Rhodobacterales bacterium UBA3077
CGGATTCGCGCGTTGGAGCGTCAGTAACGCCTCCTTTTTCATCACTGGCAGGCGGGAGAGCTCCGCCAGTGATGAGACTTTAGCCGGATCAAAACCAGCTGTATCAAACCGCGCCTTCAGCCCCACTGAAATCTTGGCTGCGTCAGCATACGCTTTGGCGATTTCGGTATAGATGGGGTCAGACAAGGCAGGTTCCTTTGGTTCAAACCCTAGATCGGGCAGTTCGGATCAAATTGTGGAGGACGCTTTTCACGATGTGACAGCACACCTTCTTTAACATCTTCGCTCATGAAGCCCAGCATTTCCAGCGCGGTTGAGGCATCAAAGATTGGCCCAGCCTGACGCAGCCAGTTGTTCAGCGAGTATTTGGTCCAGCGGGTCGCGCTTTGTGAAGCGGTAGCCATTTCTGTCGCAATATCAAGCGAGGTTTGTTCCAGAACGTCATCCTCGACACACATGGAAACCATACCGATTTGATCCGCAACTTCGCCGGTGATCGGCTTGCAGGTCAAAAGGTAATATTTGGCTTTGGCCATGCCACACAGCAGTGGCCAGATGATCGCGGCGCAATCGCCCGCAGCCACACCCAAACGCGGATGGCCGTCAACGATTTTGGCGCGTTTGCCAGCGATAGAGATATCGGCCAGCATCGCAACAACCAGACCAGCACCGGCCGCGGGGCCGTTGATGGCGGAAATGATAACCTTGTTACAGTTGATAATATTGTAAACCAGATCTTT
>DFBP01000033.1:782-2093 GCA_002366685.1 Rhodobacterales bacterium UBA3077
CCAAAATCACCGCCAGCAGAAAACGCTTTGCCGCGGCCGGTAACAATGATGGAGTTAAAATCCTGATCGCGGTCAATATCAATCCAGATATCGGTCATCTGGGTGTGGGTTTCTGCGCAGATCGAGTTATAGGTCTCGGGCCGGTCAAAGGTCATGCGCAACACGCGGTCAGCCGGTGCGTCGAACGACAGTTTCGGGTATTTCTTTGCGTATCTTTCTACATAGTCAGTCATTTTCGTTTCCTCTCAATTGAAAATGGATGTCAAAGGCCAAGAACAGCTTTTGACAAAATGTTGCGTTGAATTTCGTTGGAACCGCCGTAGATCGTTGTTGGCCGCGCCTTGTAAAAACTGGCCAGCACATCCACGCTGATATTGCCGATTTGCAAGGGGCCAACCGTGCCACCATCGGGGCCGGCAGCTTCGATCATAAGCTCGGAAATACGTTGATAGGTCTCGGTCACCCAGATTTTCAGCATCGAGACATCGGCGCCCAGTGTTTCTCCGCGTTTTAGCTGGTCTGCAAAGCGGGCATAAAGCGCTGCGTGATCTTCTACATCCAGCGCCAGCTCGGCAAAACTATCGCAAAATGCGGCGTCGCTAAAGCAATCACGGCCACGGGCAAAGGTTTCGAGTTGCCCAAGCGCGTTTTGCGCCAAACTGGGCGACCCGATAAAAATCCGCTCAAAGCTCAACAGCGCTTTGGCCATGCTCCAACCCTTGTTCAGCTCTCCAACCAGATTAGCGCGCGGCGTGCGCGCGTTATCAAAGAAAACTTCACAAAACTCTGTTTCGCCAGCCAATGTGGTAATGGTGCGCGCTTCAACGCCGGGCTGGTCCATGCTGGCCAGCACAAAACTGATCCCTTGCTGTTTACGCGGTGCATCAGCATCCGTCCGAACCAGCATAAAGATATGGGTCGCGTCATGCGCCATGGTGGTCCAGGTTTTCTGACCGTTAATGACAAATTCGTCTCCCTCAATCACCGCGCTGGTGCGCAGGTTGGCCAGATCCGACCCGGCACCGGGTTCGGAATACCCTTGGCACCAGATGTCCTCGCAGGTAAGAATTCTCGGTAGCCAGTAATCCTTTTGCGCCTGCGTTCCGAACTTGATGATCAGCGGGCCAACCATCTGAATGCCCATATCGCGGCCACGGTTAACGCCATAGCGCTGCTGTTCTTCATAGAAGATCAACAGTTTTGCGGCTTCAAGCCCCATGCCGCCGAATTCGGCTGGCCATGCTGGCGCGACCCAGCCTTTGGCGTGTAGTTTTACATGCCAATGCGCGATTTCCGCGAATTTGGGGCGGT
>DFBP01000033.1:2149-2923 GCA_002366685.1 Rhodobacterales bacterium UBA3077
GTCATTGCGTTCCAATTTGTCATTTGCCTGCCTCCTCGGTTTCTCGGGCCTCAAACCAACGGCGGCGGTGATACTTTGCGTCGCCCAACCACGCAGATAGAACCAGCGCCCGGTTCAGCAGCAACCCGACGTCAAATTCATCCGTATACCCAACTGCACCATGCAGCTGGATTGCTTCGCGTGTAATTTTCTGTGCAGCGGTGCAAGCCCGCGCCTTGGCACGGCTAGCCTGACGTATCCGCGCCAGCGGTGTTGTCGCATTTTCCATAACGCCAAGGGCCTCGCGCACAGCAGCCTCGGCCACTTCTTGCATGATTTTCATGTCAACGGCCCGGTGCTGGATAACCTGAAACGACCCGATCGGTTTATCGAACTGTTCGCGGGTTTTAATATAGTCGAGCGTCAAATCCAGAGCGGCTGCACTTAAGCCTACCAACTCGGCTGCGGTCAGCGCCGTCGCATCGGCAACCGCCTCGGCAAGGGCGGCGGCAACTGTGGCCCCTTCGGCAAGAACCTCGACCGGAGTGGCCGCAAAAGCCAGTGCCGCAAGATCGCTACCATCAGATTGCCGCACGGCCCGTCTTGTCATGCCCTTCGCATCACCCTCGACACGCACAAGCGCAAGACCATTTGAGCCTTTGGCAACCACAAGAACCGGCGCACCATCGGCAAGGCCCATGACCCAATCTTTGCTACCCGTCAGCGCGCCGCCTTCCAGACGGCAAGCAATCGTGTCAGACACACCGCGTGCATCGCGTTCCTGCCATGCAACGG
>DFBP01000069.1:0-831 GCA_002366685.1 Rhodobacterales bacterium UBA3077
GTCGGTGATTGATGCCAATGTCAATGGGATCGAATTTCTGTTCAAGAAAAACAAGGTCGATTACCTGCGCGGCTGGGGGAAAATCACTGGCAAAGGCGAGGTCAGCGTGGATGGCGAGGTGCACAGCGCCAAAAACATCGTGATTGCCACCGGTTCCGAGGTTTCGCCGCTGCGCGGTGTTGAAGTGGACGAGGCAACGGTTGTTAGCTCCACCGGCGCGCTGGCGCTTTCGGAAGTACCAAAACGGATGGTTGTGATCGGCGCGGGGGTAATCGGGCTGGAGCTTGGTTCGGTTTATTCGCGCCTCGGGGCCGAGGTGACAGTGGTAGAATTCCTCGACCACGTAACCCCGGGGATGGATGCCGAGGTTCAGAAAACCCTGCTGCGGAGCCTCAAGAAGCAGGGCCTCAAATTTGTGCTGGGGGCTGCGGTTTCAGGTGTCGAAACCAAAGATGGCGTAGCCACCGTGAACTACACGCTCCGCAAGAATGACAAAGAGGGTAGTCTTGAGGCTGAGGTCGTGCTGCTGGCCACTGGCCGGAAGCCGTTTACCGAAGGGCTCGGACTTGAGGAAATGGGAATTGCCACCTCTGATCGCGGGCAGGTCGTGACTGACGGTCATTGGCGTACCAATGTCGAGGGCATTTATGCCGTTGGCGACGTGATCGACGGCCCGATGCTGGCGCACAAAGCCGAAGATGAAGGCATGGCGGTGGCTGAAAGCCTCGCTGGCCAAGCGGGCCATGTGAATTATGACATCATCCCGGGGGTTATTTATACAACGCCCGAGGTGGCCAGCGTGGGCAAAACCGAAGCCCAGCTAAAGGATGA
>DFBP01000069.1:950-6393 GCA_002366685.1 Rhodobacterales bacterium UBA3077
CTGATCCACGAAATTTGTGTGGCGATGGAATTTGGCGCTTCCGCTGAAGATATCGCGCGCACCTGCCATGCACACCCGACCTTTTCAGAAGCCGTTCGCGAAGCGGCGCTGGCTTGCGGGGATGGGGCCATCCATGCCTGATATGGCGCTCCTGATACTGGGTGCAGTATTGGGCGGGCTGGTAAACGGGCTAAGCGGCTTTGGCTATGCGGTTATGGCGCTGGGAATATGGCTTTTGGTATTGCCGCCGGTTCAGGCGGGGCCATTGGTGGTTGTCTCGATAATCGGGTCCAATCTTCAGGCATTACCACGGGTCTGGCCTCACATTAACCTGCGCCATACCGCGCCCTTTGTGGCGGGCGGGTTGGTTGGCGTGCCTATTGGCGTGCTGCTGCTGGGGCTGGTTTCTGTATTGGCTTTCAAGGTCATCGTGGCCGTTGCCATTCTGGCTTTTCTGGCCGTCTTCATGGTATTCGGGCATCGGGTATCTCTGCCGCGCACGGCAGAACGGTTCAACTGGATAGTGGGCTGGGTTGGTGGCATTGCCAGCGGTCTGGCAGGGTTGGCTGGCGTAGCACCCACCATTTGGGCCACTCTGTTGGGCTGGGACAAGCCAACCTCGCGCGGCATTTTCCAGAGCTACAATCTCAGCATGGCGGTCTTGTCATTTCTGGGTTTGCTTTGGGCGGGGTTTATCACGGTTGAATTGCTAAAGCTGGCGGCGATAGCTCTACCCTTTTCACTGGTTTCCGCACGGTTTGGAGTCTGGGTATTTGAGCGCTTGGACGAGGCCCAATTCAAGCGGATCGTGTTGTCGATCCTCGGGCTATCAGGTGTTTCGATTATTATCAGCTTGTTCTTGTAAAGTTCTCTGCCACCAGACATCACCTTTGAGCGCCTCCCTCAGCGGGGTGCGGGTTTGGGCTGGCGCGGAGTCTATATAATTGACCGCCTCGCTCAGGTTTTCACCATCCAGTGTTTTGAGATAGGCAACAGCGGCATCCACATCAAAGGCTCGCTCGGTGTAGGCATGGAAGTTCGGCTCAAGATCTGTCCAGACGGCACCCGCCCATCCATGCGCTCCACACCATTTTTCGACCTGCCCGACCACCGTCGGCATCCGACCCTGCGCAATGCCCGAATTATGCCAAGCACCAATTCGGGCCAAAGGTGCCCGTTCGCGTGCGGCGAGGTCGTCCACAGCGGCATGTATATCAACCCGGACAGACCGGATAACATGGGTTTCACAGGCAACTCCCGCTTCAGGGTCCAGACAGACAACCAACCCCATTTTGCGCTTGGGCGAAATGCGGGAAAACTCCATCGGCAGGCGCGGGCCGGTAGCCATTTGCCAGTCGCCCTCCACATGGGGCGCGAGAATTTCGAGGTCCCATATGAGAGAACCCCATCCGAGGATCGCGATATTCATGGCACAACCTCTCTCCAGATATAGGGGTTGGCAAACGCGGAGTGGGGCAAATACCAGAGCGTAGCATAGGCAAGCAACGAGATAGCTGCGATCACGGTTGCGCGGCCAGACAGGGCTGGCTCACCAAGTTTTTCATCCGTTAAAAAAGACAGTAAAAACATCGATACAAGAACCACATAGATAAACCTGCCCCAATCAGCAGCCGTAATCATCACAACCACGCTCCCTAGGAGGCTAATCAAAACCAGCAGCATCGCTGGTGTTTCCAGAACAAATACCAGCCGTTTGCGCACGGGTATAAAAGCAAGCAATGCGATAAGAATCGCCTGCGGGTAATAGAGAAGGTATTCGCCTCTTTCCATGTAGTGCCCGGTAAACTGCATGCCTTCAGCGGGGGTGCGCGCCAGTACCGCGATCGCGGCAGAAAGATTCATATATCCCGCATCGCGCAAGGAATACGCTATCATGGCAGCCGTTTGGGCATCACCTCTGTAAAGGAGAGTTAAGGAAAATGCTGCCACGGACATGGATAGGAGTATCATCAAAATGATGCTCCTTTTTTTGGTTAGGGGCACTGTAGTCAGAAAAACGATCAACAGAAGCGGTAGCCAAATCGCTATGACTTCATGACTAAGGATTAATGCAGGAAAGAGCAGCAGCAGCCCGTAAAACCAGCGCTCAAAAATCTTGGTCGGTCGGGATTTTGCCATCCATACAATGAATGCCATCAGCACCAGAAAGATGATTTCCTTGCGGAAACCGCCTGCAACATCATGAATCTGGAACATAAACAGGAAGGGAGAGAAAATTAGAAACAGATAGGGCAACAGGCTTTTTTGCATACGTAAAAGAAGGAAGGAAAATCCGAAATAGCCCGCATAACAAAGTGTTTGCAGGGTCAGGACAATCTTGTCAGGATTGACGTCAACCAGAGCCGCGACCTGAAATATACCTTCGCCCAAAAGTCCCCGCCGCACAAATCCGCCTTGATAGTTGATCAGCCAATCGCCAATCATCCAGCCATGGCGCAGTTGAACCGCTTCAAACCCATTGCGCACGGTCAGTGCAAAAACAACGGCCAAATAGGCAAGAACAACCCCCAAAAGAATCCGCCTGAAGAGTGGGGTGCCCAATGGTGGGCGGATATCTCCTAAGGCCACTTGCACTCGGGGGGGAGTGACATCAGAACCGCTTCGGGATTATGCCCGGTTTGCAAGCCAAACTGGGTACCGCGGTCGTAAACAAGGTTGAACTCGGCGTAGCGGCCACGTTTGATAAGCTGAACCTCGCGGTCGGCGTCACTCCAGGGCTCGAACATGTGCTTTTCGGTGAGCGGCCTAAAGGCCTTCAGGAAACTCCGGCCTACGTCTTGGGTGAAGGCAAAATCTGCCTCCCAGTCGCCGGTGTTATGATCATCATAAAAAATGCCACCCACACCGCGGGGCTCGTTCCAGTGCTTGATCATGAAATACTCGTCTGCCCACTCTTTATAGCGCGGGTAATACTCGGGGTTATGAGCGTCACAGGCTTCCTTCAGGCGAGCGTGAAAAAATGCGGTGTCTTCCTCAACCTCAACCATCGGGTTCAGGTCTGCGCCACCGCCAAACCACCAGCCAAACGGGGTCCAGAACATGCGGGTGTTCATGTGAACGGCGGGGGTTTTGGGGGAACGCATATGCGCGACCAGTGAAATACCCGCCGCCCAGAAGCGCGGGTCATCCGCGATTTGGCTCATACCTTTGCGAGCGGTCATCGAGCGCTGAGCCGCCTCACCCAACGTGCCGTAAACGGTGGAGATATTCACCCCTACCTTTTCAAAAACCCGGCCTTGGCGCATCACCGACATCTCGCCGCCACCGGCATCAGTGCCGTCACCATTGTCGCGCACGGTTTCTTTGCGCTCAAAACGGCCAGCGGGGAGGGCCGCATGGGGCCCCTGATCCTGTACGTCTTCCAGCGATTCAAATGCGCTGCAAATCTGGTTGCGCAAATCGCGAAACCACTCGGAAGCGCGGGCTTTTTGCGGGGTCATATCGGATGTATCTGTCATGTTGCGGAGCCTATCTTTAATGGCCGCCTACCGCCACGGAAAAGTTTCCGGCAATCGAGGGTTGACTGTGGCAGAATGGCGCAGTATAAGCGCCGGGCCTTTCATTGGACAGGAATATGAAAATGACAAAAGCAGTGACATACTCAGCGATTTAGCGAGCCCTGCTTTTGCGCGTGGGCCCACCGCCCCGCCTCCACATTTTCCAATATTCCATTCGCCCCAAGGAGGGCATCCGATGTTACCCCCTAGTATTCGTATTGGCGATTCTCGCCACCGACCCGATTCTGAACCTTTGCCCAACTGGGTTACCCGCGATATGGGTGACCGCCTGTTTGAACACCAACCTGTACGCCGCTGGCGCCTTCCTATCTGGCCGGGTTTCCGGCTGGAGTTTCGCATAATGCCCGCAAACGGAGCCGAACATGTTTAAGAAGTTCGAAAACCTGGTCAATCCGTTTGCACCTTATGCGGAGGAAACGCCGCCGGCTCTGCTTTGGCCTTATATCAAAACCCAGCTGGCACCGTTCAAAAAATGGCTGCCGGTTATGGCGTTTCTCGGGGTGCTCACAGCCTTGATGGAAAGCGGGCTTATCTTCTATTCCGGCCGGATCATCGATTTGATGAATTCAGCCGGTGTGGAAAATATGTGGGCGGCGCACGGGCTAGAACTGGTGCTGGCAGGGCTGTTCATCTTACTGCTTCGGCCACTGATAATTACCTCTAACCATCTGTTTTTAGAGCAAACTCTGGCTGGCAACATGCAGGAGCAAGCCCGCTGGCGGGCGCACAAACACCTGCTTGGCCAATCCTCCGAGTTCTTCCAGAATGACTTTGCCGGCAGGCTCGCCAACCGCGTTATGCAGATGGGCCCGGCTATAGAAGATAGCACCTACATGGCGCTTGAAGGCATCTGGTATGCCACCACCTATGTGCTTGGCGCGATCCTTGTTTTGATGACAATCGATCTTCGCCTCGCCGCGCCAATGGCGCTTTGGTTGTTGGTTTACATCTGGTTTGTGCGGCGGGTGGCAACGCGGGTTGCGCGGGCTTCCGAGCGCATGTCTGAAACCAAATCACTGGTGACCGGCCGTATCGTGGACGCTTATTCAAACATTGAATCGGTCAAACTGTTTGCCCACGGCAAGCGCGAGGAGCAATATGCGCTCTCGGCCATGAAGCGCCAGCGGATTCGCTTCCAGCGGTTTTTGCGGCTGATGACACGGCTGACCTTCAGCCTCGCCATGCTCAACGGCTTCTTGATGATCGGTGTTATCGGCCCCGCTATCTGGCTGTGGACCTTGGACATCGTGAGCGTGGGTGAAGTGGCCGCCGCTGCCGCACTCACCATTAGGTTGAATGGCATGACCGGCTGGATCATGTGGGTTACTGTCCGCTTGTTTGAACATGCTGGTGTAATGCGTGAAGGGTTGCAGAGCCTTTCCGTTCCGCACACCGTGCAGGATGCGCCGAGCGCACCCGAATTGCAGCTCACCAAAGGCGAAATTCGCTTTGAAGGCCTTACCCATCACTATGGGAAAGGCTCCGGCGGGCTCGACCATGTGGATTTAACCATCCACTCCGGTGAAAAGGTTGGCCTTGTTGGCCGCTCCGGCTCAGGCAAGTCCTCGCTGGTGAACCTGCTCCTGCGCTTTCGTGATGCCGAAGAAGGGCAAATTCTGATCGACGGTCAATCGGTGGGAGAGGTCACCCAAGACAGCCTTCGCCGCCAGATCGGTATGGTCACCCAAGACAGCTCCCTGCTGCACCGCTCGGTTCGGGCCAACATTATGTATGGCCAGCCCGAGGCAAGCGAGGCCCAAATGGTACTGGCTGCCAAAAGGGCAGAAGCGCATGACTTCATACTCGACCTGCAAGACCCGCACGGCAATCATGGCTATGAAGCGCAAGTTGGTGAACGCGGTGTTAAGCTTTCGGGCGGGCAGCGGCAACGTATTGCCATTGCA
>DFBP01000250.1:0-418 GCA_002366685.1 Rhodobacterales bacterium UBA3077
GGGGGCCTCTTGATCCACAATCAAGCGCTCTAACCAACTGAGCTACGCCGGCACTGTGGGGTGAATTACATCCCTTCCCGTGTGGTTGCAAGCCTAAAGATGCTTGCCAAGGGTTGATTTGAGCGCTAGGCCAAGCACAAGCGGGAAAGGACGTGTTATGGGTATCAATAAAGAGAGCGAGATGGCTGCGAATTTGCAAATTGGGCCAACGGATCAGGGGATGGTGCGGCTATTCATAGAGGCAGAAAATGTCGAGATTCCACTAGATTTTGATCCGGATGAAGCCGACGAGATTGCCGAAGAGCTTCGTGCAGCTGCCCAGCGGGCGCGTGCGGTTAAATACTAGATGAGGTCGAGATCGCGTAAGCGGGTGAGGTAGCGTAGCCGCAATGCTTCGCTTCTATATTTTTGCTCCATT
>DFBP01000250.1:518-1713 GCA_002366685.1 Rhodobacterales bacterium UBA3077
GGGCGTACAAAAATCCTGTGTTCCGGAATAGTCGGTTACGATCACGGGTGTGCCGAGGCTCATGGCATAAGCGGGTACATAGCCAAATCCTTCGGCGCGGTGCGGAGACACAACGGCTGTCACCGCTGCGATCAACCCAAGATACCGCGCAAAAGGCATATGCTCCTTTATCCGAATGATCCGGCTATCTTTGGCTATTATTTTGTCGATGATCGACATTTGTCTCTCGGGGTCACCCCAGTCGTGCAGCGGCGGCCTCGAGGTTTTGATGATCAAACGGGCATCGGGATTTCCCTCAAAAGCCATCTGGAAGGCTAGGACCGCCGCGAGGGGGTTTTTGCGAGCGACCGAGGAACGCAAATCAAAGCTCACCAGAAAACAGGGTTGGCCTGATGAGATTCCGATCTTTTCAAGATCAAACCGCTGAGGCTTGGGGAGGTCAAACCCTTTCCCAACCCAGGTTACGGGGCGGTTATAGGCGCGCTGATATATCTCTTGCAGGTAGCGGGATGGCACCCAGATTTCGTCTAGCAATTCTCCGGCATACTGGTGGGCTTTTGGCAGCCTTTCCAGCTCCCATAGCAAAAACCCGATATGGAAGGCCCCGGGCTTGTGGTATTTCAGCATCTGGCTGGGGATCTCGTCGGCGTTCACATGATGCAGGTAGAAATCTCGTTTGGGCGTGATGTTTGCCAGTGCTTTTTGCGACATCAGCCGGTTTTGCCCCAAGCCGGTGTCATCTCCGGCAGCGCCCGTGACCAAAAACGCTGGTGCGGTATCTGGCGGGGATAGTCCGGCAATTTCGGCAAGCATCGGATAGCCGCCGAATGCAAGGTCAGCAAACCAGCTTTTAAGGCCGGCATTTTGCCAAGGCGTTTTGATCGATGCCGGATCATCGGCGGGTGCGTGCGCCATTACAGCTATGAGGAGCTCGAGCCTTGTTAAACCATTTTGGTGGTCTGTCAGCTTTGTGTTGAGCCAATTTCGGATGGCTGGCGAAACGCTGCTGGCCGCGCCGAAAAACCGCACGTTTTTTAGTATATGAAAAAGCGCTTCGGCAAGCGCATCCGGCGTGATTTCAGCATCGATCTCGTTGATTAGGGTCGGCTTTGGCAAAGCGTGTCCCAAAACGCTTGGCGCCTCGTTGCTATACCAGTTGAGGTAAGACCGGTTTGTTCTCCCGCTTCCGAGCGGG
>DFBP01000250.1:1731-3135 GCA_002366685.1 Rhodobacterales bacterium UBA3077
GCCCTCGACCTTGTCCTCAAACGGTGCAGAAAACGCCTCCCCCACCGGCACCTGACAAACGGGGAGGTTATTGTGGCCATAAGCTTTAACGATCGATTCAATCATCGAGATTTCGTGATAAAGCGGGTCGGATTTGTTAATTTGGGCCAAGGCGCTCAAAAGCCAGATAGGTGTTAGGCGCCTCACATTTTTTGCGCCGTCACCCAAGGCCAAGGTCACACTCGCCATGTCGGCTTCCGCATCCGTGCACATTTCGGGGTGGGTCCCGATAATGGGCTCAACGATTGTTCTTGGCGATCTGGATTGGCGGAATAGCAAAACTTTGTTGGGGCGAAACAGCTTGATCCCAAGAGCGAGCGCAACCATTGCAAAGTGGTCCGGGCGTTTGAGAAGGCGAGGGCGGAAAACGACAATGCTCATTTTTGAGTGCCGCAAAAGTTGCCAGACAAGGGTGAGCCTGCGCCATTTTTCGAGCCAGCGATGGCGCCTAAATCGTTGTGAGATCACTCTGAAGTCTAGCCCTTCAGGGTAAAGCACAAAGGTATCTGCACGCTCTTTAACGAGCCGGGCTTTCATCGGTTCGTATTCGCGTTTGGGTGCAAAGGGCAATATGTCGGGGCTGTAGGCCGGTGTTGCGGTGGTGGCTGGGCGTACCACGTGGCCCGCTTGCACGAAATGGAAAATAACTTCCCCGGCATGGCGCGCGGCCTTGCTACCCTTGGGCGGCAGGGGCGCGATAATGCGGATAGTTTTGGGCTCCATATGGGCGAATCTCGGCTGGTAACGCGCGCCTCTCGGCAGATTGATCAATGTTTATGCGATCCCCTCTTCAAAAACCACCTTAAAGGCGCTATCTGTATCAGCGGCGGGTGCTGGTCGTTACGTGCAAAGGACCCATCCTAGTGGCCTTAATTCATCGAAAGGGAGCTGGCTCTGTGACTGGCCGTGGCCTATCTCATCTGGCACCCACCTGGTTCTCCAGGCTCTCGAGGATCAGACCCCTTCACGGATGCTCCGGGCCCGCCACCAATTTTCCGAAAGTTTTGAGATGAACGATATCGCTGCGCAAAAGCAGGCTATGCGTAAAGCCGCGATGGGCACGCGCAAGGCGGCACACAATTCGGGTGCAAGCGCGGGTGAAGCCGCGATGGCTCATCTGCTGGACTGGCTCAAAACGGTGTCCAAGGTCCGCTATATTTCCGGCTATATGCCGATTCATTCTGAAATAGATATCCTCCCCGCCATGCACGCGCTTTTCGAGCGCGGCTATAAAATAAGCGTGCCGGTAATTATTGCCAAAGCCACACCGCTCAAATTTCGTGAATGGACACCTGATGTGGCCATGGTAGATGGCCCTTTCGGAGCCAAGATCCCTGAAAGCGGCGCGTGGCATCACCCAGATCT
>DFBP01000250.1:3161-4099 GCA_002366685.1 Rhodobacterales bacterium UBA3077
TCAATTGCCGAACTGAAAGCCGAAAATCCGGTGCAGGCGTTGGGCTTTGCCTATAGCGCGCAGCAGGTCGAGGCCGTGCCACATGAGGCAACCGACCAACCACTGGACGGGGTTGTGACCGAAGCGGGCGTTATGTTGTCGGGGCAATAAAATCCGGGATGATGCCGGATTGGGCGATAAAAGGTGCGGTATCCCGCCCGGCAAATAATCCGTGATCCTCAATCAGTACCGTTTTGAAGCCCGCAGCGGCACCCCCTAGTATATCAGTGTGCAAGGTATCCCCCACCATGGCGACGCGATGCGGCGGCACATCGCCAAAGCGGCGCTGGGCCTCGGCAAAAATGCCGCCAAAAGGTTTGCCGTAATACTCTGGGCGAGTATCGGTTTGCCGTGCGATCTCGTGGGCAAACCAGCCCGGCTCCTGCGTTAACCCGTCTTCACGCGGGGCCACCAGATCAGGGTTGCCAACCAGCAGCGGGCGCGGGTTTTTCGTTAGGCTCTGCACCAACATGGCTTGGCGCGCGTCCGTCCACTCGCCACTGCCGACAAACAAAAAGCCCTCGGCTTGGTCATAGATTGCCTGGTCATCGCCCAGATACACGGCATCGACACCCAGTGTTTCAAGTTGCGCGCCTTTTGGGGCCATTGCCGCCCATTTCATTGGCGGGTAATTCGCCAGCGCTGCCACCAAGATATCACGACTCGAAATCACATTCTCCGCGGCAAAGTCAAAGCCGAAGCGCCGATATTTGGCCAGCGAAACGGGGGCGGGGAAGCTCGCTCCGTTGGTCAGCACCATCACCCGCTTGCCCGCGGCCTGCAAGGCGGCTATTTGCTCCGGCGCGCCTTTGATCGGGGTATCGCCCACGTTAAGCACGCCAAAAGCATCCAGCAGGAACACATCAAATTCATCTGCGATGTCACCAAGGTTGGCGATC
>DFBP01000250.1:4111-5417 GCA_002366685.1 Rhodobacterales bacterium UBA3077
TATTGCGCAAACGCCCAGTCTGTATCGGCCATGCTGCCCTCTTAAATTATCGCGCCGCGCACTTTGGCAGACACCCACTCGCCTATAACAACGGCCAAGAGAATAACCAAGAGGATAAGGCTAACCTGAGGCCAGGCCAGTACGTTCAGCGAGGATTGCAGCTGTAAGCCGATCCCGCCCGCACCCACAAGCCCGAGCACGGTGCTTTCACGGATGTTGATATCCCAGCGGAACACAGCGATCCCCGCAAAAGCAGGCATGATTTGCGGTACAATCCCGTAAACCATCACCTGCCAACGGCTGGCTCCGGTGGCTGTTACGGCTTCCACCTGCACTTCGTTGATTTCCTCAATGGCCTCATAAAGCAGTTTGGCGCAAAAACCGATCGAGCGGATTGAGATGGCAACGAGCCCCGCAAGCACGCCGGGGCCCACAATTGACACCAGCAATAATGCCCAGATTAGCGAGTTCACCGACCGCGTAGAAACGATGATCAGGAGAGCGATAGGCCGCACCAAGAGCTTGCTTGGCGTGGTGTTTTGCGCTGCCATAAAGGCTACAGGAACCGCCATCATCAGCGCAAAGATCGTGCCAAGCGTGGCAATCGCCATTGTATCCCAGATCGGAATCCAGAGTTTATCAATGTACTCCCAGCGTGGTGGCGTGGCACGTGTGGCGATGTCAGTGACGACTTCACCGATATTTCCCATCATGAACCACAGTGTGTTTTCGGAGATTTTCATCCATGAATACACAAAAGCCGCTACGCCAACCAACCACATAAACCAGCGGATCATTTGCGCATTGGTGGTGCGAACCTGCCAGACCTTCTGGCCGTTTTTCTCTTGCATAGGCATTACTTGATCCTCGCGCGGATAATACCGGAGAGATATTCAAGGAACATCACGGTGACGATGATAATCAGCAAAATTGCGGCTACAGTATCAAACTCATAGCGGTCAAACGCGGTATTGAGGGTGCCGCCGATCCCGCCGGCCCCAACCAGCCCAAGCACCGCAGATTCACGAAAGTTGATATCGAGGCGATACATCGAAAGCCCGATAAGGCGGGGCATAACCTGTGGCTGCACCCCGTAATTGATCCATTGTGACCAGCGCGAACCGGTGGCTTTCACCGCTTCAGCCTGCACTTTGTTCATATCTTCGATTTCTTCTGCGAGCAGTTTGGCAAGGAAGCCGATGGTGGCAAAGCTCAGGGTCACAAACCCGGCCAGAGGGCCGAAACCAAGGATAGCCACCAGAATGATCGCCACGATGATCTCGTTGAGCGAGCGCGAGATGGCCAC
>DFBP01000169.1 GCA_002366685.1 Rhodobacterales bacterium UBA3077
TGGCTGTCCAGTGTCGGGGTCTCCACCACCTCCAGCTCAAAACTCTTGTCGGGGTTACCGTGGCGCTCACGCCGGATCACCCACGCATGCATATTTTTGGGCACATGGCCCAGCGGCGGGATTTCACCGATATTGTAGAGGTCTTTTAGGTCTGTCGTGTTTGTCATAGGGCCTGTCCTTCAATAAATCATCACGCAACAATATTGCGTCAAATCACATGATTTTGTAATGACATTATCCGATGAGCAACGCAAGTACTTTTGTGCGCCGCAACAATTCACCCCAAATGCGCAATCGCATTGGCATAGTATTCCAGCACATTCCGGTTTTCCTCATTGACCGAGAATACCCCCTCCTCCTCCACCAGAATATGGCGCAGGGTCAGCATCCGCAGGCCCACATCCACCGCATAATCCTCGTCTTTATGCGGAATATGGCTATAGACCCCTTGCTTGGCATAGGCCTTCAGCCGCGCATGTGCCGCGCCTTTAATACCGATGGCGCTCAGGCTTCCTGCCTCCAGCATGATCGACGAAATCAGCGAGACCGGCAGCACCGGCACCACCTTGCCCACATCGTCCATCAGCGAATCGCCCAGCGTGGCAATCTTTTCCTCCAGCTCGCCTTCAGAGCGGCCCAGAAACCCTTTCAGCGAAACCGGCTTCCCGAAGCTCACGCAGGCATAGCCAAAGCGGTGGTATTTGCCGGTGATCCGCAGCTTCAACTGATGGCCGATAAACCTGAACACCGGCAGCGGCCCGCTTGAAAACTTGTTTTTGCCATTGGCGTCTTTCGCCGCCAGCAGCACCCTGTCTTCCAGCACGCGGTCATAGTTCAGCCCCACGGGCACAAACACCACATCGCGCGGCCCGTCAGCGTTAAACCCCTTTACGATATAGCTCAGCAGCCCCAGCTTGGCCTCCCCCAAATGCCCGGTGCGGGAAAGCCCCCCTTCGGGAAAAATCGCCTGCGCCACCCCGCCCTCGGTTGCCATTTGCACATAGCGCGCCAGCACGCAGCGATAGAGCGGGTTGCGCGATTTCCGGCGAATAAAGTAAGCCCCCATCGAGCGGATAAACCCCTGAAGCGGCCAGACCCGCGCCCATTCGCCCACCGCATAAGAAAGCGCCGAGCGCTCGGCAGCAAGGTAGGTGACCAGCACATAATCCATGTTGGAGCGGTGGTTCATCACAAAAACCACGGTCGAATTCGGCGGCACTTCTGCCATCGCCTTCTCGTCCAGCAACCCGATCCGCACGCGGTAAAGCAGTTGCGAAAGCCAGCGAGCCACCCGCGCGGCAAAGCCGAAATAAGCAAATGCCGAAAAATGCGGCACGATTTCGCGGGCATAGCGCTCGGCCCTGTGCGCGACCACTTCAGCTGGCTCGCCGGTCTCAGCCGCATGGGCCGCGACCGCCTGCATGATCAGCGGGTCATAGGCAAGCCGGTCAATCAGCACCTTGCGGCGGGTCATCTTGAAGGGCTGGATTTCCAGCTGAAGCTTGGTGTTGAGCCGCTCGACCGCGCGGTTAAGCCGCTTGCGGAGATACCAGCGCGCCGAAGGAAACAGCAGCTTGTCGAGCACCGCCACCAGGGCAAACAACCCGGCCAATACCGCAAACCAGACAGGAATTTCAATGACACCACCCATCGGGGCAGCTTACAGCAAGCGCGAGGTGTGGCCAAAGCTATCCCTATTACTATCTTACAAATTCCACCCCCTATGCGACACATTATTGCTTGCACAAGTTTTGTTGCGGTGCAATATAGGGTCAAACGGGAGCTCAACATGCAAGCAAAAGACCGCCCATGGCTTTTCCGCACCTATGCGGGCCATTCCACCGCCAGCGCTTCCAATGCGCTCTACCGCGAAAACCTCGCCAAAGGCCAAACCGGCCTCTCGGTGGCGTTCGACCTACCCACTCAAACCGGATATGACAGTGACCACATCCTCGCCCGTGGCGAAGTCGGTAAAGTGGGCGTCCCGATCTCCCACCTCGGGGATATGCGCCGCCTGTTTGCCGAGATCCCGCTTGAGCAGATGAACACCTCGATGACCATCAACGCCACCGCCGCGTGGCAGCTCGCGCTCTATATCGCGGTGGCCGAGGAGCAAGGCGCGGATATCAAAGCCCTCAAAGGCACCGTGCAAAACGATATCATCAAGGAATACCTCTCGCGTGGCACCTATATCTTCCCGCCCGCGCCGAGCCTCAAGCTGATCGGTGACATTGCCGAATATTGCTATACCGAACTGCCCAAGTGGAACCCGATGAACGTGTGTTCCTACCACCTGCAAGAAGCCGGCGCAACGCCCGAGCAGGAGCTCGCCTATGCCCTGACCACCGCCATCGCGGTGCTCGACCAAGTGCGCGGCCAAGTGCCGGAAGAGGACTTCCCAGCCGTCGTTGCCCGCATTTCCTTCTTCGTAAATGCCGGCATCCGCTTTGTGACCGAAATGTGCAAAATGCGCGCCTTTGTCGACCTGTGGGACGAAATATGCCT
>DFBP01000207.1 GCA_002366685.1 Rhodobacterales bacterium UBA3077
AACAGCATCGCCAAATAGGAAGACGCCCCCTAGTACTAGCAAAACAATTACAATTGTTATGATTGGGTGCTTTTCCCAAAACCATGTGGCTTTCATTTTCTTTGGACCGAGTGGCATATTTCCCTCCTTAAAATTTCAAAAGGTCTCAAACTTAATAGGCATTTTAAACCCCGCTCGCAGGAATGCCCGAGCGCTCCACCGGCCTTGGGGCGGTCAGTTCTTTCCACTGGCTCAGGGCTTTGTTGACGGTTGCATTTGGCTCGCGTTTTACAAACTCGCCGTGGCCCTCTTGGGTGTTGATCTCGCCATCCGTCACAGCCACTTGGCCACGGGTAAGGGTGTAGCGTGGCAGGCCCTTCACATGCTTGCCCTCAAACACATTGTAGTCAATCGAGGATTGTTGGCTATCCGCCGCAATGGTTTTTTCCTTTTCAGGATCCCAGACCACGATATCCGCATCGGCTCCGACCAGAATCGCACCCTTTTTCGGGTAGCAGTTCAGGATCTTGGCGATGTTGGTCGAGGTCACGGCCACAAATTCGTTCATCGTTAAACGACCTGTCGCCACACCGTGAGTCCAGAGCATGGGCATCCGGTCCTCTAAGCCACCGGTGCCGTTCGGGATTTTGCTGAAATCGCCGACGCCGTAGCGTTTTTGCTCGGTGGTGAAGGCGCAATGGTCGGTCGCCACCACGCTCAGGCTGCCGCTTTGCAGCCCGGCCCAGAGACTATCTTGGTGCTGTTTGTTGCGGAATGGCGGAGACATCACGCGGCGGGCGGCGTGGTCCCAATCCTTATTGAAATACTCGCTCTCGTCGAGCGTGAGGTGCTGGATCAGCGGTTCCCCCCACACGCGCTTGCCCTGCATACGGGCACGGCGAATAGCTTCGTGGCTTTCCTCGCAGCTGGTATGCACCACGTAAAGTGGCGCGCCAGCCATGTCGGCGATCATGATCGCGCGGTTGGTGGCTTCACCCTCCACCTGTGTCGGGCGGGAATAGGCGTGGGCCTCGGGGCCGGTATTGCCCTCGGCCAGCAATTGCGCGGTCAGCTCTGCCACCACATCACCGTTTTCAGCATGGACAAGCGGCGTGGCCCCAAGCTCGGCGCAGCGTTTAAAGCTGGAATAAAGCTCGTCATCATTGACCATCAAGGAGCCTTTGTAGGCAAGGAAGTGCTTGAAGGTGTTAATCCCGCGCTCTTGCACCACGGTTTTCATATCGTCAAAAACCTGCTCGCCCCACCATGTAACGGCCATGTGAAAGGAGTAATCGCAGTTCGCACGGGTGGATTTGTTGTCCCAGCGTTTCAACGCCTCAAGCGGGCTTTCATCGGGGTTAGGCAAGGCAAAATCAACCACCATCGTAGTGCCGCCAGCCAGGCCGGCGCGGGTACCGCTCTCGAAATCATCGCTGGAATAAGTGCCCATAAAAGGCATTTCCAAGTGCGTGTGCGGGTCAATCCCGCCGGGCATGATGTAACAACCTGTGGCATCGAGCACTTCGTCTCCCGAAAGATCTGGTCCGATTTCAACAATCCGGCCACCTTCGATTTTCACGTCGGCTTCGTAGGTTAGGTCTGCCGTAACAACGGTCCCGCCTTTGATTACTTTGGTCATGTTATCCTCCTGTTATTCCGCAAAGCGGGAGATATCTGTAAATTCTAGATCGGGGCATTTTTCATCGGTTACTTCGAGCAGGCTCAGCGCCTGCGACACCAAAAACGCCGGGATTTCGTCGTGTGCGAGCTTCGGGTCTGCTTCATCCAGGCCGACGATGCTCATTGAATGCAAAGTTTCAACAAACGCCGGTGGCCAATTTTCGTCACCCGCCCAGGCGCGCGCCAGCGCTACTTTCGAGTTTAACCGTATCAAAGCCATCCGGTCAGAGCGTCCCGCCTCTTGCCACTCTCCGAGCTTTTCATCCAGCCGCACGAACATCGCGTCGAGCGCATTACAAACATCTTCGTCCGAGGCCAAAGCCGGTGGGGAAAAGGCCAAGGTCACCGCGGCCAGCACGGTTGGCGATCCGGTTTTGAAAAAATGTGATTTCAGTTTCCTCATTCCCACTTCCCTTTCGTTTGTTCCCTGCATAGCGTGGGTGCCGCCCACGAAGCCGTTGCCAAAACCGATCCCACCACAAACCCCATGTGCAAACACTTACCCATTCGGCGCACCACAGTAGGGCCGCGCTTCAGCATCATTCGGAGCCGGATAAACGGTATCTACGGCACCCTCGGTATAGCGGTAATAGTAGCAGCCCTCTTTGATCAAAAAGCTCCAGCCCGGCCCGCCTTCAGGTATCCCGCGCATAACAATATCAGGGATCGCTTCCCCCGGCGCTGGGTGGTGATACCCGTCGGGCGGCGTTGGAAGGCTGGCATAATATGCTGCCTGCGCAGCCATCGTTTCAGAAGAAACACCATTTTGGGCAGGTGCAGTTACTTCACAGCCAGCCAACACCAAAATTCCAACGATCCCAAACGCTACCTTCATCCAAAACACCGTATTTTCCAAATTGTCCAAATATCCCGGGGGTCCGGGGGCTGGCCCCCGGCTGTTTTTTATTCAACGATCTCCGCTGTTTCGACCACAGCATGCAGCAGCACATCGGCTCCCGCTGTGGCCCATTCCACCGAAATATCTTCGGCCTCATTATGGCTCAATCCATCCACGCAGGGGCACATCACCATTGCGGTTGGGGTTGTCCGGTTGATCCAGCAAGCATCATGGCCCGCGCCGGAAATGATATTACGGTGGCTATAGCCAAGCCGCTCGGCGGCATTGCGCACAGCCGTGACACAGCCCTCGTCAAAGGTCACCGGATCAAACCCGCCGACTTTTTCAAAGGTAACACCGAGTCCCATCGAGCCCGCGATTTGCGAAGCCCCTTCACGGAAGGTGTTTTCCATATCGGTGATGGTTGCGAGGTCCGGCGAGCGAAAATCGACAGTAAAAACCACCTTGCCCGGAATCACGTTGCGCGAGTTCGGGTACACATCAATATGCCCCGCTGCGCCCACCGCATCCGGCTTGTGGGACCAGGCGATCTGATCCACCAGTTCCAGCATCCGCGCCATGCCAAGGCCGGCGTTTTTACGCATCGGCATCGGGGTGGAGCCGGTGTGGCTATCTTTGCCGGTTACGGTCACTTGGGTCCAGCTCAGGCCCTGACCGTGGGTAACTACGCCGATGTCTTTGCCCTCAGCCTCCAGAATCGGCCCTTGCTCAATGTGAAGCTCAAAGAAAGCGTGCATCTTGCGCGCGCCGACCTCTTCTTCGCCCTTCCAGCCGATACGCTCCAGCTCTGCACCAAACTTTTTGCCTTCGGCGTCTTCAATATCGTAAGCCCATTCCTGCGTGTGCATACCAGCAAACACGCCCGAGGCCAGCATGGCGGGGGCGTAGCGGGTGCCCTCTTCGTTGGTCCAGTTGGTGACCACAATCGGGTGTTTAGTTTTTACATCCAAGTCATTGAGCGTGCGGATAATCTCCAAGCCGCCGAGCACGCCAAGCACGCCGTCATATTTACCGCCGGTGGGCTGGGTGTCGAGGTGGGAGCCTACATAAACAGGCAGCGCATCTGGGTCTGTGCCCTCGCGGCGGGCAAACATATTACCCATTTGGTCAACCCCCATGGTGCAGCCAGCAGCAACGCACCAGTCCTGAAACAGGTGACGGCCTTCGCCGTCTTCATCGGTTACGGTCTGGCGGTTGTTCCCTCCCGCCACGCCCGGCCCGATTTTGGCCATTTCCATCAGCGAATCCCACAGGCGCTCGCCATTGATTTTCATATTCTCGCCCGGTGCAGCCATCGGTCTTCTCCCTTAATCAAGATTTTTCAATACTTCGGCCAGCTTGCCGATCAGCTCGTCGATATGGCCCTTGTTCATAATCAGCGGCGGCGATAGCGCGATGATATCACCCGTGGTACGGATCAAAATTCCGGCGTCATAGGCGGCCAGAAACGCAGCAAAGGCGCGCTTGGTCGGTTTGCCTTCTATCGGGGCCAATTCAACCGCGCCGATCAGACCTTCGTTACGGATGTCAATTACATGCGGCAGGCCTTTCAGGCCGTGCAGGGCATCTTCCCAATAGCTCGCCAGATCACGGGCGTTTTCAAACAATCCATCTTGCTTATAGGTTTCCAGCGTTGCAAGCCCCGCTGCCGAGGCAATGGGGTTGCCGGAATATGTATAGCCGTGGAACAGCTCGATCATACCCTCGTCGCCCTGCAT
>DFBP01000247.1 GCA_002366685.1 Rhodobacterales bacterium UBA3077
TCTCTTAGCCCCTGCCAGTGTAGCCTACGAATTTACGGCGTAGGAAAATCTTTCCCCTTGAGTTTCATATAAGATATTTGCACGGATATTGCTGTATCTTCACGGTTTGGCCTTTAAATAAACCTGTGGTGGGAATTTGAGGAAATATCCTTATTGTAAGAAAATTTCGATTCAGGAAAGAAGATAACCTTTGAGCCATTCATGAAGTCCAACCTTCCTATTGAACCAATTTTGCCGCAGTTATTGCGGGCGCTCACTAAAAACCGCTGCGCTGTGCTCCAAGCTCCGCCGGGCGCGGGGAAAACCACGCGTGTGCCAGCATTTTTATGGGAAAACGGATTTTGCTCTGGCCGCATTTTAATGCTTGAACCCCGCCGTGTTGCTGCCCGTGCCGCAGCCGAGCGGTTGGCCGAGGGTATGGGGGAGAAGGTCGGAGAAACAGTTGGATACCGGGTGCGGGGTGAAAGCAAAACTTCGGCGCAAACGCGGGTAGAGGTTGTGACCGAGGGTATTTTAACGCGAATGGTTCAGTCTGACCCAGAGCTTTCCGGCATCGATTGCGTTATTTTTGACGAGTTTCACGAGCGCTCTCTTCACGCGGATCTTGGCTTGGCGCTTTGTCTTGAAGTGCGTGAAGCCCTGCGCCCAGATTTGGCGTTGCTAGTGATGTCAGCCACGCTGGACGCAAAGCCCGTTGCGGAGATGATCGGGGCCGAGATTGTCACCGCCGAAGGTCGCAGCTTTCCGGTCGAGACCCGCTATTTGCCGCGAGCAACCGGAAAGGTCCGGTTTGAAACATCTATGGCCGCTCTCATCCAGCAAGCCTTGCAAGAAACCTCGGGTGGTATTCTTGCTTTTTTGCCGGGTGCGGGGGAGATCCGTCGTGTTGCGTCCCTATTGGGCGAGCGCAAGGGCGTTAAGGTTATGCCGCTTTATGGTGCGATGCCGTTTAAAGAGCAACGCCGTGTGTTAAGCCCGCTCAGGGAGGGGCGAAAACTGGTGTTGGCGACCTCGATTGCCGAAACTTCTCTGACTATCCCGGATATCCAGGTGGTGGTTGATGGCGGCAAAGCGCGGCGCAGCCGGTTTGACCCGGGCGCGGGCATGTCCCGGTTGGTTACCGAGCGTGTGAGCCGTGCCGAAGCGACACAAAGGCAGGGGCGCGCGGGCCGTGTGGCAGCCGGTATTTGTTATCGGCTTTGGTCAGCGGGGGAAGAGGGCGCACTTCGGGCTTTCCCACCGGCCGAGATCGAAGCCACCGACCTGACGGCGCTGGTGCTTGAACTGGCACTCTGGGGGGTGAGTGACCCGTCGGAAATGAGGTTTCTCACCCCCCCGCCGGAAGGGGCTTTCAAATCGGCGCAACGCTTGCTTTTGGCGCTTGGTGCACTTGAAACCGGGGGGCAGATTACAGCTCACGGCAAGGCACTGGCCGCTTTGCCGGTGCATCCGCGCCTCGGGCAGATGTTGCTGAAGGCGGGCGGCAAGCGCGCTTCTTTACTGGCCGCTTTGCTGGAAGCACGTGATCCGCTCTCTGGGGCACCTGTCGATGTTTCTCTGCGCATCGAGGCGCTGGAAAACGAGCGTCACTTCCGCGACCGCCACCCTTACCGCGTGGATGCGGGGGCTTTGAAAACGATCCGGAAAGAGGCGAAGCGGTTTGAAAAACCCGTGAAGAAAAAGGCAGATATCGGCGGGCTTCTCTCGCTGGCCTATCCGGACAGAATTGGCAAATTGCGGCCGACCGGAAAGGGGCGCTACCTGCTCAGCGGGGGCAAGGGCGCTGTGATGCCGGAAGGGGACCCGCTTTCATCAACACCGTTGATTGTTGCGGCTGATCTCGATGGAGATGTGCGGGAGGCGCGGCTGCGCCTTGCAATCCCGGTGCGTGAATCCGAGGTTATGGAATGGCACGGAGATCGGGTCTCTGAAGAGCCGTTTTGCGAGTGGTCAAAACGGGACCGGATGGTGGTTGCCCGTCTTCAGCGGTGCCTTGGCGCTATCGCGATTGAAGACCGCAGGTGGCAAAATCCGCCAGAAGAAGCGGTAGTTAAGGCCGTTATCGATGGCATTCGGGATATGGGCATCGGATGTTTGCATTGGAGCAAACCGGCACGCTTCCTTGTTGCGCGGGTTGAATGGCTGCGTGCCCGCGGCCCTGACCTGCCCGTTATGGATGATACGGCTTTGGAGGCCGATCTTGAGAGTTGGCTCGGGCCTTATCTGGGGCAATGTCGCACGCGGGCCGATATCGCGAAACTCGATATCCTTGAGCCGCTACAGGCCCGGTTGGGATGGGACGGGCAGCAGGTGCTGGACCGCCTTGCCCCGCCAAGTATAACCGCACCAACAGGCACGCGCCTTGCCATCGATTATGCCAGCGAGCCGCCTATGGTTTCTGTGCGTCTGCAAGAAATGTTTGGTCTTACAACCCACCCAACGGTTGGCCCCGACCGGTTGCCGCTCCTAATCGAGCTGCTCTCGCCAGCGCGCCGCACGGTCCAGACCACCGGTGATCTGCCGGGGTTCTGGAAAAGCTCTTACGCTGATGTGCGCAAAGATATGCGTGGCCGATACCCCCGCCACCCGTGGCCCGAAGATCCGTCGGCAGCCGTGCCAACCAAGCGGGTTAAGCCAAGATCTTAACGGATTTTATCATATCCGGACACGTCAGATGCGGGTTTCGTTTGTTTCCACCGTTTGACGAGCTGCTGCAAAACATTTCCCTGTTTGGCTGCCAAGACCGTCTCAACCCTCCGCGCATTGCCAGCTTTTGGCCGTTTGCGCGCTTTGTCGAGCGGTTGTGCCACGATCTGCTCCAAAAATGCTTTTCCCTGATCGCGAAACGAAGGCTGCGCCAGAAGCTCATCCGTAAACACCGGCGCGTTTATCATTTCCAGATAAGCGGTCGGGTCGGTGTCAATTCTGATAACTTCCTGAACGAGGTCGTCCATCGTCTCAAAGTCATAGGCATTGATAAAAGATTCCGGGTTGATGTCACGCAGCACCAGTGGGTTCCCCCAGTAAATCGGAAGGGTGCGCGCGGTAAAAGCATCCATAATTTTTTCGGTTGAATAGCCGTCATGCTCCGAATTCTCGAAGGCGATGGAAAACCGGTAATTTTTCTGGAGCTCAATTTTGTTGAAGTCATTCGGGGCACCACGACCGGAGGTGATGCTAGCGCCTTCCACCCGTACATTCCGCAAATACTTTCCGGCTGATTCCACCTGTTTATAAGCGCTCAGCTTCTTGAAAATCTGGTCCCTGATCGGCGCGGCCCGCCAATTTGAATACACGAAGTTGCAAAACCGTGTGCGCTTATCCACATCCTGCTGGCTAATTGGTAGGCGGTTGTTGACTGCCTCAAAACCTCCGTGCGTTCCAAAAAGAGGGTATCTTAGATAGCGCTCGCCAAATTCAAGGTGGTCAAACCCGAGCGCGTAATCACAGGCATTAAAATCCGGAACGACGTTTTCGCCGGTATAGAAAATTTTAACACAGTCAAAACTTGTATAGTTTTTGTGTTGATCCCCAAAGCAGGAATACACCAAATAATCAGGGTCTTGAGACACATATTCGATGTTGTATTTGTCACTCAGCGAGTTCGTAAAAAAATTTGATTTCTCATCGAAACCCGGCCAGAAATCAACAAATTTTACACGTATTGTTTCCATTTGTGCATTGCCTGTCTACTCGGGTTTTTGCGCCCTGATTTCGTCACCGCGCTCTGTTAACATTACGCTGATAATATCTGCCATCTGCTTGCTTGCCGGTCGACCGGTGGAGCCTCCAACGCCGATGCGCCGCCCAAATGCCCACCAAAGCCCGGGTGCCCAACCGCGTTGAACCGGTTCTTTTGTCACAATCAAAAACCCACCCGAGGGCCGGAAAGCAAAGAAACCGCGATCCAGTTTTTCGATATCTTTGAACGTGCAGAAAAACCGCCCGTTTCCGTCAAACAAGCCGTCAGTTGTTAGTACTAGTGTGGTTTCGGTAGATTTCCAGAACCGCCACGCAAACCAGACGAGACTAATACCGATGGCGGCAAGGATGAAGCTGCCGGCAACATTTCCCGAAGGTTGAGCCGCCACGATGTAAAGGAGCAACAATCCCAGCACGCCTTGCAGGCCCACGCCCAATATGCGCCGCCCCTGTGAAACTTCGAGCCTAGCCAATTCACGTGCCATTTTGTTTTCCCGTTTGCCAAGTGGAGGCGTTATGCCTCAAGCGCTACAAATTTGGAAGCCCAATCAGTGTCTCACGTATTGTGTCATCTGTATTTCACCACGCAATTTGGCGTTGAAATCGCACTGGGCTTGCCGCAAAAAGGTGGCGAGCAGAAAAAGGACACATAAAATGTGCGGCATTATTGGGATTTTGGGCAAGGCGGATGTAACGCCAGTGCTGGTAGAGGCTTTAAAAAGGCTGGAATATCGAGGGTATGACAGTGCCGGTGTCGCGTTGGTTGGCGAAAACGGCATGGTGAACCGGCGGGCTGTCGGGAAGCTTTCAGAGCTTGAGCACACCTTGGCTAAATCTCCGGTCAGTGGCAAAAGCGGGATCGGGCACACAAGGTGGGCCACCCATGGTGCCCCGAACGAAGCCAATGCCCACCCGCATCGCGCCGGGCGCGTGGCCGTGGTCCATAACGGCATTATCGAAAACTTTCACCCGCTGCGTGAGGCTCTGATCGCCAAAGGCCGCGTGTTCAATTCCGAGACCGATAGTGAAGTTGTTGCCCAACAGGTGGATGATTTTCTCGATCAGGGGCTTACCCCGCAGGCCGCAGTGGCCGCGACCCTCAAGCTGCTCGAAGGGGCCTTTGCGCTGGCATTTCTGTTTGATGGCGAAACGGACCTGATGATCGCGGCGCGGCGCGGGTCTCCTTTGGCCATCGGGCACGGAGATGGGGAAATGTATATCGGCTCGGATGCCATGGCTCTGGCCCCGGTGACCAACCGGATTACCTATCTCGAAGAGGGCGACTGGGCGGTGCTCACCCGCAACAGTTACCAGGTTTACGACGCGCTCGATAACCCTGTTTCGCGTGCCGAGCGGGTGGTGAATATGGATGCCATGTTGGTTGATAAAGGCAATCACCGCCATTTTATGACCAAAGAAATTTTTGAACAGCCGTCGGTTATCGCGCTGGCGCTCTCGCATTATCTCAATCACGATCACAGCGCCATCAATGTGCCCGAAGGCGGGCTGGATTTCAGCAAGTTTGACCGCCTCGTTCTGGTTGCCTGTGGCACCGCGTTTTATGCATGTAATGTCGCGAAATACTGGTTTGAGCAAATCGCGGGTATTCCGGTTGAAATCGACGTCGCTTCCGAGTTTCGCTACCGTTCGCCTCCGGTTGGAGCGCGAGATGCCGTCATTCTGGTCAGCCAGTCCGGCGAAACCGCTGATACACTGGCCGCGCTTCGCTATGTAAAAGGCAAAGCCGCCCAAGTGATTGCCGTGGTCAACGCAACAGAAAGCTCGATCGCGCGCGAGGCTGATCTGGCTCTCCCGATATTGGCCGGGGTTGAGGTTTCGGTGGCGTCCAGCAAGGCCTTTACCTGCCAACTCACGGTTTTTGCGGCGCTGGCCATTCTGGCTGGCCGCCAGAGGGGCCAGTTGGACGCCGCGGGCGAAAAATCTCATATCGAGAAGCTCGTGAAAGCGCCGCGACTGCTGGATGAAGCTTTGCAGCAAGAGCCACAAATGGCGGTATTGGCCCGCGATCTCGCCAAAGCCCGCGATATCCTCTTTTTAGGTCGGGGCCCGCTTTACCCGCTGGCACTGGAAGGGGCGCTTAAGCTGAAAGAGCTGAGCTATATCCACGCCGAGGGCTACGCCAGTGGCGAACTCAAGCACGGCCCCATTGCCTTGATTGATGAATCAGTGCCCGTAATTTGCTTTGCTCCCGTTGATGATCTGTTTGATAAAACTGTCAGCAACATGCAGGAGGTTATGGCCCGAGGTGGAAAAGTGCTGCTGATCAGCGATTCCAAAGGAATTGCGCGTGCAAAAAGCGGCACATGGGCAACGCTCGAAATGCCGGAATCCGACCCGTTCACAACCCCGATCCTCTACGCAATTCCGGCGCAATTGCTGGCGTATCATACAGCTACGGAAAAGGGCACCGATGTGGACCAGCCGCGCAATTTGGCCAAATCGGTAACGGTGGAATAGAATTGCCCACAAGGTTTAGCCAGATTTGAACCGAGGTTTTCTAAAATTTTAGCTAAAGAGGAAATCGGAGGCATCAAGGTTCACGAGAGCCCCACCTTCTATAATGATCTGACCGGAGAGCTGGCTTGACGTGATCCAGACATCGCCGTCTTTTGCGGTGAGGTTCAAATCTTCAAAGCTTGAAATGCCATCAATCTCGATTAGGTCCGTGCCGTCTTCAAAATCGGTAATCCGGTCCCGTCCACGGTCATCTGCGTAAAACAAGAAAACATCCTGCCCGCTGCCGCCGGTCAGTAGGTCAGACCCAGCGCCACCCGAGATCAGGTCATCGCCTTCGCCGCCGTCCAGGGTATCGCGCCCCTTTTTGCCGTAAAGCGTATCCTCTCCAAGGCCTCCAACTAGAATATCGAATCCCGACCCGCCAATCAGAGTGTCACTGCCTCGCCCGGAAACGAGCGTATCGTCTCCCGCACCGCCGTTGATGATGCTTCCGCCCGAGTTATCTCCGACAAAAAGCG